>NZ_JACHVD010000021.1:0-37521 GCF_025377055.1 Acinetobacter sp. T_3_1
ATCAACCAGTAAAAATCCACACAAGTTGTTCTTCATAATCTCTTAATGATCTTCTTACTGCTTCGTCAGCAGCAAGCTAGGTCGGCTATATTACGCTTTCTTTTCAGAAAGTCAACTGGTAATAAACATTATTTTTAAACTTTCTTTCTAAAACCCAACTCAATCAATTTTAACTAAGTTACTGTTTTATCAGAAGTTTTAATCTTCATCGCCGCCGATGGATGTGCATTCTACAGCATTTCACCCTCAATGCAACACCCTTTTTTAAATAATTCAGCAAAAACATCACGACTGTTTATTTATTCTACAAAACAGCAGGTTTTTATTATTTTTAAGTTTAAATTAACAACAATTTCAGTTCTCCTGACAAACAGGTCAAAATATTTTTCATTCCTCCCAAGAATAAATAATTTTATTCTTTTCTGCTTTTTATGCTTTTAACACTTCCTCTCTTCAATTATAGCCAGCCTTTAAATACAGCTTATTCAAATACATCAACAATCAAAGCAGAAAGTATAGCGAGATTTAACAATAGACTTATCTACACACCCACTCCACACAAGAAGGTATTGTAATTTTGGAGTGGGTCTTTTGTTCAATACCATCATCCAGGCTTAAATAAACTCACTTCACCCCCTCAATGGCTTTAAACCACGAAGATTGAAGATTGAAGATTGAAGATTGAAGATTGAAGATTGAAGATTGAAGATTGAAGATTGAAGATTGAAGATTGAAGATTGAAGATAATTATTAAATTTCAGGCATAAAAAAACCGCATTTAAGCGGATTATTTATTTTTAAGTTGACACTTAAAATGGTCGGAGCAGTAGGATTCGAACCTACGACCCTCTGGTCCCAAACCAGATGCGCTACCAAGCTGCGCCATACTCCGAAATTGGGGTGAATGATGGGATTCGAACCCACGACAACCGGAATCACAATCCGGGGCTCTACCAACTGAGCTACATCCACCGTTACAACATTTTGGTTCTATAATACCAGACTACCAAATGGCGCGCCTGACAGGATTCGAACCTGTGACCATCCGCTTAGAAGGCGGATGCTCTATCCAACTGAGCTACAGGCGCATGACCGATGATATTACTATCATGCGATACTCGCCTTGAAGAATTGGTCGGAGCAGTAGGATTCGAACCTACGACCCTCTGGTCCCAAACCAGATGCGCTACCAAGCTGCGCCATACTCCGATTCATCTCAGCTTTTAGTGTATCGCACATCGTGCGGTACGGGGTGCATTTTAGGCGTGACGCCTAGAGACGTCAACACCTATATTCAAAAAAACTCAAAAAAACGCTTCAACCGCTTATTTATCAAGCATTTTAGGCATTTTTTGATCAAAATTAACGTTTTAAACTCGCACTAAAGCTTAACATACGATCAAGTGGTAATTTAGCGCGTTCTGCAAGAGCAGGATCAACGTGTATTTCTTGATCACCCTTTTGTAAAACCTCTAAAATTCCATCTAATTCGTTCATTGCCATCCACGGACAATGGGCACATGAGCGACAGGTTGCCCCTTCACCTGCAGTCGGTGCTTCGATTAATGTCTTGTTTGGCACAGCTTGTTGCATCTTGTAGAAAATGCCGCGGTCGGTTGCCACAATTAAACGCTCATTTGGAAGCGTTTGTGCGGCTTTAATCAGTTGCGAGGTGCTTCCTACTGCATCTGCAATGTCTACCACTGACTCTGGCGACTCAGGATGAACCAGAACCGCTGCATCCGGATACAATGCTTTCATCTGGGCAATACCGCGGGCACGGAATTCTTCATGCACGATACAGGCACCATCCCATAGCAACATATCTGCACCGGTTTTCTTCTGGATATAACGCCCCAGATGCTGATCAGGTGCCCAGATAATCTTTTCACCCAGGCTATCCAGATGTTCAATAATTTCAACTGCACAGCTTGAGGTCACCACCCAGTCAGCACGTGCTTTAACAGCAGCAGATGTATTTGCATATACAACCACTGTGTGATCGGGATGGGCATCGCAGAATGCTGTAAACTCATCGACCGGACAACCCAAGTCCAGCGAACAGGTCGCTTCCAGGGTAGGCATAAGCACGGTTTTTTCAGGAGAAAGAATTTTTGCTGTTTCTCCCATGAATTTCACCCCAGCGACCACCAAGGTTTTGGCAGGATGGTCTCGGCCAAAACGTGCCATTTCTAATGAATCAGAAACACACCCACCCGACAGTTCTGCAATCTCTTGCACTTCGGGATCACAATAGTAATGAGCGACCAGGACAGCATCACGTTTTTTGAGTTCTGCCAGAATTTGTGCAAACTTCTCCTGTTTGACCTCATCACTTAAATGAATATCTTTAGGTTCGCCTAAACGATCTAAATGCGCCTGCACAATCGATTTTGCTTCATTGGCAATTAAATTGGTCGCATCATTCATAACAACGTCTTCTCTATCTTCATGCTTGCCCTAACACAAGCGTACTCAAGTCACTGATGATATGGGGGCAATTTGCTCATTCACCAGCCCTTTGCCGATTGATTGAATGCTAAAAAAGCCTCACAACGGAGGCTTTGTCATTCAATTTGAATTTTACGAACGGTAATCCGCGTTAATCTTGACATAGTCATAAGACAGATCACAGGTATAGACTGTATCTTTTGCCTGTCCTCGTCCCAAATCGACCCGAATGGTCAATTCAGCCTGAGACATCACGCGTGCACCAGCTTCTTCCGTATAGTCCGCTGCCGCACCACCATCTTTACAGATCTGTACATCATCTAACCAAACCTGGATTTTTTCAACGTCTAAATTTTTAACACCGGCATAACCAATTGCGGCGAGAATACGTCCCCAGTTCGGATCTGAGGCGAAAATTGCAGTTTTCACCAGCGGAGAATGAGCAATGCTATAAGCAACGTCACAACATTCCTGGGTATCTGCTCCACCTTCAACCGCAACGGTAATGAATTTGGTCGCCCCTTCACCATCACGTACAATCAGTTGAGCCAAGCGCTTCATAACACGGGTCAACACATCCAGAACAACCGCATAACGTGCATCGTCAGTTGAGGTAATTTCAGCACCACCCGCTTGACCTGTCGCCACAAAAATACAGGAGTCATTGGTTGAGGTATCACCATCTACGGTAATACGGTTAAATGAAACATTCACCGTGGTTTTTAACAGCTGCTGCACTAGTTCACGGCTGATAGGTGCATCGGTCGCAACATAGCTGAGCATGGTCGCCATATTTGGACGAATCATGCCGGCACCCTTGGAAATGCCGGTCATGGTATAAGTCACACCATCCATTTCAAACTGTTCTGATGCCCCTTTAGGTAGCGTATCCGTGGTCATAATGCCTGTTGCCGCATCTAGCCAAGCATCTTCTTTTAAAGAGTCTAATGCAGGCTGTAAACCATTCACCAAGCGTTCAATCGGCAACTGCTCGCCAATCACACCGGTTGAAAAAGGTAAAATTTCGTTAGTCGATACACCAGCCAGTTCAGCCAGTTTGGCACACGTCGCCTGGGCATTTGCCATACCGGTTTTGCCAGTACCTGCATTGGCATTACCGGTATTAATGACCAGATAACGCGGATTCCCCGCTTGCAAATGAGCTTTACACACATGTACCGGTGCTGCGCAGAATGCATTTTGGGTAAACACACCGGCAACATTTGAACCTTCAGCAAATTCAAAAATAACGAGGTCACGTCGGTTCTGATAGCGTACATATGCTTCAGCTGAACCAATTTTTACACCTTTAACCACATGCATCTGTGGCATTGTTAAGTCGCCCACCGCCATTTTTAAACTTCCAAATAAGTTCGTGATAAAAAGACAGCTTAGTAGAAATTCAGTAAAAAATCGAGTAGAACACTTTGTTTGATTTATTTTTTATCAGTTTGACATTTTCAGGCATAAAAAACCAGTCCGCAGACTGGTTCTAGCAATAGATTAGATTTAGTTGGAAGCTAATTGAGTTGATTCCGATAACAGTGCCTGTTTGGCTTTTTCCTGACTTGCAGCAGATAAAGCCGGATTTGAAGCGACAATGCGGTTTGCATTTGCTACATTTGCAGGCGTAATCGCTGCCGTTTTTAACACCACAGGACGTTGCTGCGGATTCGCAAAGGTATAGCGAATTCCTGTACGCGGACTCATCACCGTCGTGTTTTCATCTTTCACAGCATTTGCTGCGGCATTTTTTGATGGCTCATTGGCAAAAGCCAAACCTGGAATAGCCAAAGCTAAAATCATCAATGGTTGTAATACTTTTTTCATTGTCTTTTCCGCGAGTCAATGTTCATCAATATGCACTAAATACCACTTAATTTGGCGCTCTGCAAACATATTCACATCTTGCAAAAAATAAACTCTTATTTTGTTGCAATAAAAAAACCACTTTATCGATTCAAATCCGGAGGGAAATAAATATATAAAGTGGCTGAATGCTTAAGATAAAAATTAAATTTTACCGTGACATTGCTTGTATTTTAAACCTGAACCGCATGGACAAGGTGAATTACGGCTTGCAGGCGGTGCAAATGTTTGCTCTGCCGGATTAAAGCCCGACTCGACTTCTACAGTTTCAGTACCGGTTAAATCACCCGCTAACAAATTATCAAATTCTGCATGCGTTAGATTCAACTTCATTGCTTCTGCTTGAGCCTGTTGTTGGGCTTCCATTTCAGCCAGTTCTTCAGCTGTAGGAACATGAACACGCGAAAGATCTGTAATTACATCGGATTTAATGACAGCCAACATGTTTACAAACAGGTTAAAGGCTTCTTTCTTGTATTCCTGTTCAGGATTCTTTTGCGCATAACCACGCAAATGAATGCCCTGACGCAAGTAATCCATCGCAGCAAGATGATCTTTCCAGTGACGATCCAAAGCGCTCAACATAAAGTGACGTTCCAGCATGGCTGCTGATTCACTACCCATTTGTTCACGGCGAGTGCGATAGCGTGCGACAATTTCATCAGAAATACGTTCTACCAAAGCTTCTTCGTCTAAACGACGGTCTTCTTCCAGCCATTGATTGACCGGTAAATCAATACCGAGCTCTTCACGCAGTGCATGTTCCAGACCATCGATATCCCATTGGTCATGAATCGATTCAGGTGGAATGTAGTTAGCAATCACACCCTTCACCACTTCATGGTGCATTTCCTCAATGTAATCTTGTAGCGTACTTTCAGCGAGAATTTCATCACGTTGTGAATAGATGATTTTACGCTGTTCGTTATTCACGTCATCGTATTTCAACAGGTTCTTACGAATGTCGAAGTTACGTGCTTCTACCTTACGCTGTGCATTTTCAATCGAACGCGACACCATCTTGTGTTCAATCGCTTCGTCTTCCTGCAAGCCCATCGCACGCATCATGGCAACTACACGATCACCCGCGAAGATACGCATCAGATCATCTTCAAGCGACAGGTAGAAACGTGAAACACCCGGATCCCCCTGACGACCGGCACGACCACGCAGCTGGTTATCGATACGGCGTGATTCATGACGTTCTGAACCGATGATATGCAAGCCGCCAGACGCCAATACCATTTCATGGTTTTGTTCCCATTCAGCTTTTAAGCGTGCTTCATCTTCAGGAGTTGGATTTTCAATTTTGGCAAGTTTGGCTTTCCAGTTACCGCCCAGCAAGATGTCGGTACCACGGCCGGCCATGTTGGTGGCAATGGTCACAGCGCGCGGTGAACCGGCCTGGGCAATAATGTCTGCTTCACGTTCATGCTGTTTGGCATTCAGCACTTCATGCGGAATGCCCGCTTCTTTCAATTTTTCAGAAAGAATTTCAGACGCTTCAATGGTTGCCGTACCAATCAGGATCGGTGCCACACCATCTTCATGCACGCGCTGAATTTCTTGAATAATGGCATTGTATTTACCATTACGGTTTAAATAAATAAGATCGTTTTCATCTTTACGGATCATTGGTCGATGGGTTGGAATCAGTACTACATCCAGACCATAAATTTCTTTCATTTCCGCAGCTTCGGTATCGGCTGTACCGGTCATGCCAGAAAGCTTTTTGTAAAGACGGAAATAGTTCTGGAAAGTGGTGGTTGCCAAAGTCTGGTTTTCAGGCTGAATTTCCAGACCTTCTTTGGCTTCAACCGCTTGGTGTAAACCTTCTGACCAGCGACGACCCGGCATGGTACGCCCGGTATTTTCATCCACAATAATCACTTCGCCATCATGAATGATGTAGTGCACATTACGTTGATACAGGTAGTGCGCACGAATTGCGGCAGAAACATGATGAACCAGGTTCAGGTTAGAGGGTGAATACAGGCTCTCGCCTTCAGCCAGCAAACCCATCTGAATCAACTGGTCTTCTACAGCCTCATAACCGACTTCAGTCATTTCAACCTGACGCTGTTTTTCATCAATCCAGAAATGACCACCATCAGGCACTTTTTCTTCTTTTTGCGCATGAAGTTTTGGCGGAATGCTATTGAT
Source organism: Acinetobacter sp. T_3_1 (assembly GCF_025377055.1). Taxonomy (NCBI): domain Bacteria; kingdom Pseudomonadati; phylum Pseudomonadota; class Gammaproteobacteria; order Moraxellales; family Moraxellaceae; genus Acinetobacter; species Acinetobacter sp. T_3_1. Next base: position 6,484 of record NZ_JACHVD010000021.1, read on the forward strand.
GGCTGCATAAAGCTGAGACGAGTCATCACTTTGACCGGAAATGATCAATGGTGTACGCGCCTCATCAATTAGGATCGAATCGACCTCATCGATAATGGCATAGATTAAGCCACGCTGTTTTTTTTCGGCCAGAGAGAACACCATGTTGTCACGCAGGTAGTCGAAACCGAATTCGTTATTGGTACCGTAAGTAATATCGGCACGATAGGCTTCTGCTTTCTCTGTTGGGTCCTGCATGGAATAAATGACACCAATGCTCAAACCCAGGAATTCGAATAAGGGACGGTTTAACTCGGCATCACGCTGTGCCAGATAATCGTTCACAGTGATGACATGTACACCCTGCCCGCTAATGGCATTCAAATAACACGCCAGGGTTCCCATCAGGGTTTTACCTTCACCGGTACGCATTTCTGCAATTTTCCCTTCGTGAAGGGTAATACCACCAATCAGCTGAACATCATAATGACGCATTCCCATGATTCGCTTAGCCGCTTCACGACAAACAGCAAATGCTTCAGGCAATAATTTATCCAGGCTTTCGCCTTTGTTATATCGTTGTTTGAATTCTTCAGTTTTTGCAGATAAGTCTGCATCGCTTAGTGCAGATATCGTCGGCTCGAGCGCATTAATCTTGTCTACGATTTTACGCATGCGTTTGAGTTCGCGCTCATTTTTGGTACCGAAGATGCCTCCGATCAGACTTGCCAACATGAATAGACTCTCTAAATCTTGCTTGTCGAATGAATAAATTTTTTCTCAGTCGTTATTATGGTGCTAGAAATTTGAAGTACAAGGGGTTTGCACAAAACCAGTAAAAAAATTCTGATCACCTGTTCTAGCACATGACAGCCAAGGTCAAACAATGTAACAAATTTTAAACAGCCAATATAGCCATAAACCTAACCGTTCATATTGTTTTTACAAATCAAGTCAGTTTTTATATTCCATATGTTCATAAAGAAATACAAAAACACTATTTTCATTGCATAAAAAAATGCGCCATATTAAGTCTCATCAAGGCTTATAACAAATAATTTGAGGTAATAGAAAATGACATTACGTTTAGGTGATACCGCACCGAATTTTGTGCAGGACTCAAGCGAAGGCACGATTAATTTTTACGACTTTTTGGGCGACAGCTGGGGAATCTTATTTTCCCATCCTGCCGACTACACACCGGTATGTACCACTGAGCTCGGCTATACCGCAAAACTAAAGGATGAATTTGAAAAACGTGGCGTCAAAGCCATTGCCCTGTCGGTTGATGATGTTGAATCCCATAAGGGCTGGATTAAGGATATTAACGAAACCCAGAACACCTCTGTGAACTTTCCAATCATTGCCGATCAAGACCGTAAAGTCTCAACGCTGTATGACTTTATTCACCCGAATGCTAGTGAAACCTTGACGGTTCGTTCTTTGGTGATTATTGATCCGAACAAAAAAGTACGTTTGATTATTACCTATCCTGCTTCGACTGGCCGCAACTTCCATGAAGTTTTGCGTGTGGTTGATTCGCTGCAACTGACTGACAACCATAAGGTAGCCACACCGGCCAACTGGCAGCAAGGTGAAGATGTGGTGATTGTACCTTCTCTTAAAGATGAAGACGAAATCAAGCAACGTTTCCCGAAAGGCTATAAAGCTGTAACCCCTTATTTACGTTTAACGCCACAGCCTGAGCAAAATTAAAAGGATTCCTTTTTAATTTTGCGCAAGACAAGCGCAGCGCGTAGTTTTGGACAAGCAGAGCACTGCTCTGCCCTGAGGAATATATTCCGCAAGAAGACGAGAAGCTAGGCTTCGAGTTAAAATTAAAGTGCTGTCTTATTTTGTCGCAAGACAAGCAAAGCGCGTAGTTTTACTCAGAAAATACTGCTCTACCCTCGCGCGCACAAGGTGAGAAGCTCTGCCGCAAGTATGCAGCAAATACAGGATGAAAATGACGAGCCAAATCCTGATCTTGCTCAAGCCTGTCTGATGACAGGCTTTTTTATTCAGCTCAGAAATTGAATTACAAAATCAAGTTGGCGTTTGTTTCACAGCCAGTTTATAACTAAGCCTAATCATCTTAAGAATAAATATTGTGATCTATAACATTCATCATTTGCATTGTGGCACGATGTGTCCTGTGTGCGGCCCTCTGTTTGGGCAAAAAGGTTTACGTGCCAAAGTGGTTTGTCATTGCCTGCTGCTGGAAACCGATCAAGGCTTGGTATTGGTGGATACCGGTTTAGGCGTACAAGATTATCTGCATACCAAAGCCCGCTTAGGCAATCTGGTTTCACGACTAGGTCGCATCGAAAATAATTTAGAACTCACGGCGCTTGCCCAGATTCAGAACCTGGGCTTTAGCCCCAAAGATGTAAAACATATTCTGATCTCACATCTTGACTTTGATCATGCCGGCGGTATTTCCGATTTTCCGCACGCTACCGTGCATATCCTTTCCAGCGAATATAATGCTACTCAAAACTTTTTTTCCTTAAAAAATAAAGCCCGTTATAAAACCCAGCAATTCAGGCAGCACCGATACTGGAACTTTATAGAACCTGATCAGGGCGAAGCTTGGTTTAACCTGCATCAAGTACAGGGATTTCACATATTTCAGGATGAAATTTTAATGATTCCCCTGCTGGGTCATAGCCAGGGTCATTGCGGGGTTGCCATTAAGCAGAATGATGGCTGGCTGTTTTTCTGTGGTGATGCCTATTTCTCCCACTTGCAACTCAACCCTACAAACAGGCTAAGAACACTGGATAAACTGGAGCGGTTTTTTGCCGAAGACAATCAGAGACGTATAGATAACTTGCACAAAATCCAGCAACTTGCACAAAATGAAAAAAATATCGAGATTATCTGTGCACATGACCCTATTGAACTGGCGCGTTATCTAACATGATGAAAAAAACCATTCTTGCCATTTTACTCTGTAGCTCAAGTTTGACGGGATGCATGACCACAGCTGCATTTTCACCTGAACAACGCCCTGCACACTGGGGGACATTAATTAATCAAACAGATAATTTTTATCAAATTAGCGAGCATGTGTTTCGTAGTGAACAACCCAATGCCGAACTGATTCCGCAATTGAAGGCACACGATATTGATGTGGTGATTAATCTAAGGTCAAGAAACAAAGATCTGACTGTGCTGCCATCCAAAGATTTTAAATTGGTTCATATCCCCATCCACACCTGGGCAATGTCGCGTGAAGATTTATTAGAGGTCATGCGGCAGATTCAGCAAGCCAAAGCCTTAAATCAAAAAGTACTCATCCATTGTTATCACGGTTCAGACCGTACCGGTGCAAGTATAGCCATGTACCGGATTATTTTTGAAAACTGGTCCATTGCGGATGCACTCAATGAAATGAAACATGGCGGTTACGGCTTTCACCCCGTCTGGATTCATATTGAAAAAATATTCATTCCTGAAAATGTAAAATGGATTCAACAGCAACTGTTGAATCCACCTTAGTCTAGTTTCAAGCCAGATTTAGCGCTTATCGAGTGGAACCCAGTCAATCACCCATGCCGACTGCATTCCCAGGCTTTTATCGGCAGTAATTTTTTTACGGGTAGCATCGGCAATATCACGATCTTTAGCCGGTCCCACCATAATGCGAACCCCTTTGGATGTTGGGCTCTTGGTCACTTTATAACCTTTGGCACGCAACTTGGAGGCCAGTGCATCTGCGTTGGCTTCATTGGCGGCCAAGGCCACTTGAACCATCCACTGCTTATCGCCATTTTCCAGCAAATCACGGGCTTTTTCAGCTTCAGCTTTTTTCTTGGCTTCAGCTTTTTTCCTGGCCTCTAATTCACGCTCGGCTTGTTCTTTTTTCTTGGCTTCCAGCGCCTTTTTGGCAGCCAACTGTTTTTCAGCTTCTGCTTTGCGTTTTAATTCCGCCTCATGCTTTGCCTTTTCTTCAGCGGCTTTTTTCTCGGCTGCTTGCTTCGCAGCTAACTGCTTTTCGGCTTCCACTTGGGCCTTACGCTTTTCTTCAGCTATTTTTTTATCAGCATCAGTTCGTTGTTGTTGAGCTGTCTGCTGCTGTAACTTTTTTTCAGCGAGCAACTTTTCATCAGCCAGACGCTTTTGTTTGGCTTTTTCATCTTCTACCAGTTCAGGCGGAATATTATCCGAACTCTGCTGTGCTCCACTGCGAAGCGCATTTAAAGCGGCATATTCTTCGGCTGCCTTACGTGCCGCTTCTGCCTCAGCCTGTTGCTGCATCGCCAAAAACTCGGCTGCACGTGCTTCCTGTTCTGCAACCGCTTTTTCACGTGCCCGGCGTTGTTCTTCAAGTAAACGTTTTTCTGTTTCCACATCAACCGTTAAAGGCTGCAACTGAACCATTCCCCCATCTGCTACCGGCTTTTTTTGCTCAACCTGGGCGGCCAAGTCAGATGTTCTGAGTTCATTCTGGTATATTTCTTCTTTACCCTTTAGAAGCAATGCTGCCAATAAAACACCACCACCTAATAAAACAACGCCTCCCATCCAGCGTTGTTTGCTATTCATTGACATTCTTCCAAATACTCCCATACCGCTTCTAAGGTATGAAATGAACCACATACCAAGATCAGCTGATTATTTTTTGTTTCATTTAGCGCTGATTTAAAAGCCAATTGAACACTATTGAAGTGTTGTACTGTTTCGCCCTGTAACGCTTCATCCAGCTGTTCGACTGCAGCTGCTCGCGGAACGGCTAAGGGTGCAATTTTCCATGTTAAAACAGTATCTTTCAACAAATCTACGACAGATTTGATGTCTTTATCCGTCAACATGGAAAAAACACTGATCACTTCTGTGTACTGTTTATTGTATTCTAAAAATTTTCGCAACTGATTTAACAAAAATTCTACGCCATGCGGATTATGTCCGGCATCAAAAATAACCGTTTTATCTTGAATTTGGCGTATTTCAAAGCGGCCTGGCAATTGTGCCTTTTGAATGCCGTGTGCAATGGCATGCTGAGTCACGTTTAAGCCACTGACCAGAATCGCGGCAACGGCGGTGGAAATATTTTCCAGTGCCAGAGCACCGAGGGGAAGTTTTAAAGTTGTGCCCGATGAGGCAAACATCCAGGCTTGACCATCATCGGTATATTGATAGAAATAATCACGATTGACGGCAAACAATTGTGCCTGACATTCATCGGCTTTGTTTTGTATGGCTTGAGGAAGCTCTTGCGAACCGCCAAAAATCACGGGAATATTCGGACGAATAATCCCGGCTTTCTCGAATGCAATCTTTTCAATGCTATCGCCCAGCCAGTCGGTGTGATCCAGACCAATATTGGTAATCACGGCGACATCCGGATCAATCACATTGACTACATCCAGACGGCCACCCAGCCCGACTTCAAGCACCCAGACATCACATTGCTTGACTTGAAAAATCATAAAAGCTGCCAGTGTGGTGGCTTCAAAGAAAGACAGGGTTAAATCACAGTCACGACGGGCTTGATCCACCTGCACAAAGGCATCTACCAGGGTTTGATCATCCACTTCAATCCCGGCCAGTTTCACCCGTTCATTAAAACGGTAAATATGCGGTGATTGATACAGTCCTACCCGATAACCTTGCGCATTTAAAATGGCAGCCAGAGTAGTGGTGGTTGAACCTTTACCGTTGGTTCCCGCTACAGTCAGCACTTTGGCCTGCGGACGTGTCACACCGAGCTTTTCAGCCACAGGAATAACCCGTTCCAGACCTAAATCAATACCCGTAACGTGAACATGGCTCCAATAATCGAGCCATGTGTTTAAAGAGTCTGTTGCAAGTGGTGCTGTGTTCAAGACAAATTCATCAGTTTCGCGATAATACGATATACAGTATCACGTAATGCGTGACGATGAACAATTTGATCGACTACACCATGATCAAGCAAATATTCTGCGCGTTGGAACGGTTCTTCCAGTTTTTCACGTACAGTTTGCTCAATAACGCGTTTACCCGCAAAGCCGATCATGGCTTTAGGCTCTGCAATATGTACATCACCGAGCATTGCCAATGATGCAGTTACGCCACCATAAACCGGATGGGTCAACACTACTAAATATGGCAGGCCAGCGTCTTTCATTTTTTGAATTGCCGCAGAAGTACGTGCCATTTGCATCAATGACAACATGCCTTCCTGCATGCGTGCACCACCTGATGCAGCAAAACAGATTAAAGGTTGTTTCTCTTTAATGGCGCGCTCAGCAGCTTGCACAAAACGGTCACCTACCACTGTACCCATTGAACCGCCCATAAAGTCGAATTCAAATGCACACGCGATAACAGGAATGTCTTTCAGCAAACCTTGCATTACCACCAAGGCTTCAGTTTCGCCGGTTTTCTTTTGCGCTTCAGACATACGGTCCGGATAGGCTTTGCTATCGACGAATTTCAGCGGATCTTTAGCAACAAATTCCTGACCCAATTCATTTTGAACCTGATCGAAGAACCAGTTTAAGCGATCGCGTGCTTTCATACGCAAATGTTCATCGCATTGTGGACAAACATAGGCATTAAATGTCATCGCGGTACGTGTAACCAGCGCATGACATTCAGGACACTCAACCGTAGGCTCGGTAAATGTTGCTTTGAGTGCAGCTTGCTCATCGGGCACTTGAATACCCGGAACATGACGTTCGGTCCACGGCTTCGCTGGGCTAAGAATTTTGCCTGATTTCACTTCTTGATTCATACTAACTCATCGAGCGCAGCTCGAAGCTCCTTGACTTTATTGACCGTTTCGACAACGGCTTGTTCTGGCGCTAAGTTCGCAAACTGTTTTACAAATGCACTACCAACAATCACAGCATCAGCTGCTACACCCATGGCTTTTGCCGAGGCAGCATCGCTGATCCCAAAACCGACACCCACAGGAACGTCAGTCACAGTTTTAATTTTCTGGATACGGGCTGCCGCTTCAGCAACATCTAAGGTTGCAGCACCGGTTACCCCTTTCAAGGATACATAGTAGATAAAGCCACTGGCCTGATTCGCCACATGCTGAATACGTTCATCAGTCGATGTCGGTGCCAGCAAGAAAATTTGATCCATGTCGAATTTCTTCAACACGTCATCAAAATCTTTGGCTTCTTCAGGCGGCAAGTCCACCAGAAGCACACCATCGACACCGCATTCATTGGCGATTGACACAAACTTTTCATAACCGATCACTTCTACAGGGTTAAGATAACCCATCAAAACCACCGGTGTTTCTGTATCTTTCTGACGGAACTCTTTCACCATGTTCAAAGCATCCAGGGTATTGGTTCCGCCTGCCAGTGCACGTTCCGCTGCAAGGGCAATGACCGGGCCATCCGCCATAGGGTCTGAAAATGGTAGCCCAAGTTCAATCACATCTACCCCAGCCTCAACCATTTGATGTAACAATGGAACGGTTACTTGTGGATGAGGGTCACCTGCCATTACATAAGAAACAAGCGCTTTACGCTGCTGAGATTTAAGCTGTCCAAAACGAGTGGCTAAACGTGACATAGGGTTGTACTTTCCTTGAATTATTAAAAAACTGAGGAGTTGGCTTTGTAGAAATACAAGACAACGCATTGTAACGCTATTTTTTACTCATTGAATAGAGCCTGAGCATTTCACGCTACTTTCGACTCAGCATCTCATTTTTTCAGAACAATCCGAGAGCACCATTTACTGATATTTACGATTTTTTCTCAATGATCAAAGATGCCTAATTTTGCCTTGTAAAAAAATATCCACCACGCGGATAAATTTATTTTTATTGTTAAAAAATTGATAAAAATAATTAAGTTAGCTTTTATTCTTAAAGTTTGGAGCAATAGCAAAACCTGTACTCCACTACTTTTATATAACGCCCAAAGCTCTAGCTGAAGGAGTGCTTGCACAGTTGCATTCACGAACCAAGCGACCTGAACAGGGCGTTTTTTATCGTTCTGACTGGGTTTTGAGTTGCTGCTTTCTCTGTAATAGGGTTTGACCACTATACGCTTTATACGCACGTGCCAACGCCGACTGATCTGAATAACCCAGACACATGGCAATTTCCGTAAAACTCATGGTTTGTAGCAGTAACTGTTCACAGCGTTTCATTCGCTCGGTTTCAAGCAGTTTTTTAAAGGAAGTCTCTTGTTCATAAAGTTGACGCTGCAAGGTTCGTACAGACACATGCAATTCATCCGCAAGCCATTCTATTTTCGGGGTCTGTTCCTTAACTCGCAAATATTCAGCCAGTTTTTGCTGAATATGCAGCAATAGATTTTCATAATGGGGTTTGGCCGCAATGGCATCTTCTGCCTGCCTGAGTAAAAGCTGCATTAAAGAGGGATCCGCCAGCTCGGACTTCAGCCATAAGTTTTCCGCACTGATCTCAAAAGAATAGTTCGACTGTTTAAATGCCACTTTGCAATCAAAGAACGTTTGATAATGATCACCTGCCATTCGTGGACTATGGGCAAAATTGACCTGCAATAACTCAATTTTTTCGGCCGGAAAAATCTGCCGGGCCAAATGCACCATACAGGCCATGGTCATTTCATTGAGCAAGGCATATTTCAAATCATGCAAAGGCCAGCTTAAACTGATCTTTTTGTTCCGTTGATGCATCTGTATCGGGCTAACATCCGCTCCGTCAATCACCAGACGGCTAAAGCGGATCACATATTGCAACGCCTCTGCTACACTGTTACTTCGAGTCGCCATATAGCCCAGTACACCAAAGTGTTCAGGGCGGATCAGGCGGGCCATTTCAAATACCAACTGCGGACAATTCATCTGTTTTTGAGTCAGCTGCATGACTTCTGCAAAAAATGAATAGCTCGATTGCGAATCAATAGGCAAAGATAAAACATAACGCAGGTGTGCTTGGTGCTGCGCTAGACAGGCCAAGCTAAAGAGGTCCATTCCCTGCTGCTGAAAATACATTTGAAGCAACTGAAAATAGCCATTTGGAATTTGCAATTCTTGCACGATGTATCCTGATTATTTTTGACATTTTATATTTTCACTTTGGCGTAAAATGTATAAAAAATGGCAACTACTGTCAAAACAAAACAGAAAAATCCCGACATACTGCAATCATCCCAGGCAATTGAAGTAAAACAACATGAATGCCATTGTCCAAGCACAGGTTATTCCAGTCGTACGTAGCAATCTGGATTTCAAGCTGAATGAAGTACCACGCTTCTGGTTTGGAGGCGATCCGTTTATTACCCGGATGTTCGATGCACTTAGCCTGACTTTCCCGGATGGCGAACGTTATTTTATCCAGTCAGTCCGTCTGTTTCGGGACCAGATTACCGATCCGGATTTAAAGCAGCGTGTGGCAGATTTTATCCGCCAGGAAGCACAGCACGGCATTGCGCATGACAAAATGAATCAGGTCATGAAAGAACAAGGCATGCCGGTCGATCAGTTTATTCAGCGTTTGAATAAAATTTTTAAATTCGAGCTGGAAAAACGTTCTCCGCAATACAATATTGCCATGACGGCTGCCGCTGAGCACTTGACGGCCTTAATGGCAGAAACCTTTTTCGGCAATAAAGAAACGTTAAGAGATGCTCATCCCTTTGTGCGGGCACTGTTTGCCTGGCATGCGATTGAAGAAATGGAGCATCGGGATGTTGCTTTTGACGTGATGAAACAGGTGGGCAATGTACCTGAAAGTACCCGTAAATTTGTTCTGGCATGGACCACCGCATTAATGTTCGGCTTTACCATTTACCGTGCCAATGTCATGTTAAAGCATGACGGATTTAGCCCATTGCAACGTCTGCAAATGAATATTCGCGGACTCCCGTGGTTCTTTGGGAGAAAAGGTACGCTCACCAAAATGAGCAAGCAATATCGCGACTGGTTTAAAAAAGACTTTCATCCCAACCAGCATCCGGTGATTGCCCAATACGAGGTCTGGGTCAAAACCTTAGAAGAAACTGGCGACCCTATACAAGCGGGCGAAGCGTTTTGGCAAGCGGCAAAAGAATAAAAAAAGCCTGCTTATATCGCAGGCTTTTTTTATTTTTGTAGATTAATCACTTGGCGCTTACCACTTGGCATAATGCTGTTCGAGCAAACCATATTCATTGATCAAGACAATTTCCTGATCATCTTGCTGAATGGTCCCGCTAATTTTGGCTTGCCATTGGCTGAACTGACTGCCCACCAGTCTTAAATTCAGATTTTCATAACGTCGCCAGCCCGTTTTGACATCCAGATTTAACTTTTCATCCAGTGAGCGAATGGTCCAGTGTCCCTCATCCAGATGCTGGAACAAAACATCACTGACAGGATACAGCACCCCATTCACCCATAAACAGTTTTCATTACCAAAACTTTCATTGACTCCTGAAGCCAGATTCAAACCGATCCGGTTATTTTGTGCATCCCAAAAATTGCAGGATAACCAGAACCATGCCGTTTCCGGACGCAGAAAACCGCAGGTATCATCCAGCGATGCAAACGTTCTTTCATTAAACTGTATGGTTTCACCCTGCTTATTGATAAAAAAGCCTTCACACGCCAAAGTGGTCAGCTTCTGGGTATAAGTCCAGCCATTGATCCCCGTCGGGCTACACATACTAAGCGGGTTTGTACCTGCACAGAAAATTCGCGCACTGAGCCTAATTTCCCCGTATTTTGTGACATGGATATAACGCACGCCATTGGCATGCTGGATATCAATTTGAAAAGGCGACTTGGAAAAAAAACTCTGGTTATAAAGCGGCTGTTCATCTACCACGGTATTGCGTGATAACAGGTTAATGGCATTCCATTCTAAAACCTCATGGTTTTGATGATTATAAATATAGAAAAAGGCATGCCCAGCCCATGCAATATCGGCAATCGCCAGACCGATCGTATAATGGCCATGCTGAATGCAGCAAAATTTAAACTTTTTATATTTTAATCGCTTGCGCCAACCGGTTAAGACATCGCCATAAGGTGTCTTGTACTGGTATTGATTCAAATCGATGGTTTTAGGGAGGACGCTAAAACGTCCATAATGCGGTTGTCCATTTGATTGAATCAAATCCATTTATCAAATTCCATCTAGCCAAGAGATAACAATTCCTTAGCGTTATTATGCCTATATAAGCGGAACTTGAAAGTGTCAAAAAGCAATTTTCATCGAAAAAATACAAAAATTTATAATATTTCACCTGGTCTAATATTTGATAAATATAATTTATTAATCAATTAGATATAAATTATCCCTCATCCAGCATTAAATAGGTATTTTCCCAGTGGTTCGCTGAAAACTGACCTTCAACCAGCTGTACATAGCGTCCATGAATATGGTCAATCGCAATACAGTCATCCACATCTAATATTCGGTCGGTATGCTGTTTCTGCCAATGCTTGGCAAAATAAGCCTTAGCGTATTGTTTTGCCCCCTTGGCATTTTGCGCCACGACCAGAACATAACGGTGCAGTTCCCCAAATTCTTGAGCGTCGTAGCCACCCAAATTTACTAAAAACAGATGTTCTGAAGATGAATTCGGCGCTGCATCACCAAACTGAATTTGATATTTTTTACCTTCAAATTCAATTCCGTTGATTTGTGCCCAGGCATCAATATGCAGCCCTTTTTGCTCGCCAAACCATGCATGTTTTAATTGAGGATAAACATCTTCAAGAGAATCACCGACTGCCAGTACGACATCATGAACTTCTGTATTGGCACGTGCGTGGCGACCACCGAGCATGACAATAAAAAGACTGGGCATGATTCTCTCCTTAATTTTAATCCTCCTCCCTTACGAAACAGTGTTTCTCATCCTTTTCAAAGGAGGGGGGAACTTTACATGATAAAAGTTAGTTAGGAGAATAATTATTACATCTCAATATGATAAGCGCTGGCGACATGGATGTCGCCCGTTGAGCAGTATTACAGGCAGGTAATATCTGCTCAATACAAAGCCTTTGGTTACTTTGGGCTTTTCCAAAGTAACGTATTATTTCCATGTGTTATATCTTCTCTAAACAACATAAAAAATTGGCAATCAAGCACACGAATTACTGTTTTGAATTAAATTTTGATTCGTAGTGGTACCTTACTTTTGACAGGGCAAAAGTAACAAAACCCTTTTATATTTCTGATGATACTTCCTTGTATCACAGAAATACGGACGACATCCATGTCGTCTATTCACGATTCAAATTTCAGGAAAACTTAGTTGCGGAGTTGAAAAAATCGCATCCAATGACTTGAATGCGATTTTTCAATTCACCCAACCCTCTTTTTGCAAAGGGGGGCTATTCCCTCTTTCTTCAAGAGGATGAGGAAGATGTTTTACATCTCCACCATTTCTACGCCATCAATACGCGCCACAGTCATCAAGTCCTTATCACCACGGCCTGAAACCGTTGCAATAATGATTTGATCTTTAGACATGGTAGGCGCAAGTTTGGTCACGTAAGCCATCGCATGTGAACTTTCCAGTGCCGGAATAATGCCTTCAATCTGGGTTAAATCACGGAAACCTTGCAGTGCCTCTGTGTCCTTGATCGGCACATATTCAACACGGTGCATATCTTTCAAGAAACTGTGTTCAGGCCCAACACCCGGATAATCCAGACCGGCAGAAATGGAATGCGTTTCAATAATCTGGCCTTGCTCATCTGACATCAGGTAAGTACGGTTACCATGCAATACGCCGACATGACCGGCATTTAACGGCGCAGAGTGCTTACCGGTTTCAATCCCCAAACCAGCTGCTTCCACACCATACATTTTCACGTCTTGGTCATTGAGGAATGGATAGAACAAGCCCATTGCATTCGAACCACCACCCACACATGCCACAAGTGCATCTGGCAAGCGGCCTGCCTGTTCCTGAATCTGGCGGCGTGCTTCACGGCCAATGATCGACTGGAAATCACGAACCAGTTGCGGATATGGATGAGGACCGGCCACCGTACCAATCACGTAATAGGTTGAATCAACATTGGTTACCCAGTCACGCATGGCTTCATTCATGGCATCTTTCAATGTTTTTGAACCGCTTTCTACCGGCACAACCGTTGCACCGAGCAGACGCATACGATAGACGTTCATGGCTTGACGTTTCACGTCTTCAGCGCCCATGAACACCACACATTCCAGACCTAAACGCGCCGCAATCGTCGCGGTTGCCACGCCGTGCTGACCTGCACCTGTTTCTGCAATAATACGTTTCTTACCGGAAAGTTTAGCCAGCAGTGCCTGACCAATGGTGTTGTTGATTTTATGTGAGCCGGTATGGTTCAGGTCTTCACGTTTTAAGTAAATTTGCGCACCACCCAACTCTTTTGACCATCGCTCAGCATAATATAAAGGACTAGGACGACCTACATAATAGGCGAGATCACGGTCGAATTCTGCCAGAAACTGTTCGTCATTTTTCATACGGAAATACAGCTTTTCTAGATCTTCTAGAGCTGCCATCAGGGTTTCTGACACAAAACGTCCGCCATGGATACCGAAATGCCCTTTTGCATCAGGGAATTGGGTATAGTCAATCACATTATTTTGCTGATCCACGTAGGACTCCTTGCATAAAGCGTTCGATGAGTTGTTGGTCTTTTATACCTTTTGCGGACTCGACACCGCCACTCACATCCACAGCATAGGCTTGTGTGGTGAGAATTGCCTGCTCGATATTGTCAGGGTTTAAGCCCCCTGCCAAGATGAGCGGAATATTTAATTTTGGAAAAGTGCTCCAGTCAAAGCTATGCCCGGTGCCCCCTTTTAAATCTGGATGCCAGGCATCTAACAGCACAGCACTTGCCCCTGCATCCTGATAATCTTGAATTTCGGCTTGAATATCTAAACCCGGTTTCACCTGGATGGCTTTGTACCAGCGGCGGCCCACTTGCGCTGCAATTTCCTGACATTGTTCAGGTGTTTCATCACCATGAAATTGCAGCATATCCAAGGGCACATCTTTTAAAACGTGTAGAATGTCATCTGCTGATGCATTGACAAATAAACCCACTGTTTGCACATAGGCAGGTACATGCTGGATCAGTTCTTTCGCTTGCTCTTTGGTCACACTGCGTGGACTGGGTGGATAAAATACAAAACCAATTGCATCTGCACCGCTGTTCACCACAGCATGTACGTCGTCAACACGGGTAATTCCACAAATTTTGGCTCGGGTTCGCATGTTTTTGGCTCTAATCTGGCTCAACTAAAACCCAATTTTTGCTCTAAACAGATAGATTGGGGCGAATCATTGTAATGCAATTTTTTTAGCTTGAGTAAAGTTCATCCTGATTATTCTTCATCAATATTGTTTAAATGATATGCAGACCTTATACTGCGCGCATCTTGCAACAAGTCAAGCTTAGGCTTTAGGGAAGTTGGTGCAAATCCAACACTGCCCCCGCAACGGTAAAATGAAAAGCATATCTTTATAAATCAGTTGATTTACACCACTGCATGTTAATGTGGGAAGGTGGATATGTAGCATGCAGATGCATGTGCATTTAAGTCCGGATACCTGCTTGTTGTGTTCTTTAACTCAGTCATTCACGTGGGGTGAATGTATGGAGCGCAAAACATGTCATCTCTTTTTCAGCCTACTGCTTTAGTGGGCACAATTGCTATTGCAATGGGTCTTTCTACCAGTGTTTCTGCAAAAGACACAGCAAATACACCTTCAATAAATACTTCTTTAGATACTTTGGTGGTGACGGCAACCCGTTCTGAAGAAAAAATAAACCTTGTTCCTTCAAGAATTTCAATTATTGAACCTAAAATTGTTGAGCAATCTCCGATTGCCTCCTTTCCTGACCTACTTAAACACGATGCAGCCATCAATATGGTGCAAAGCGGCGGTATGGGGCAACTTGCCGATATTTATTTACGTGGCACTGAATCCGACCATACTTTAGTTTTGCGTGATGGCGTGCGACTGAATAATGCATCTTCTGGCACAGCAAGCCTTGCTTTTATTGATACCACAGATATTAAGCAAATTGAGATTTTAAAAGGCCCTGCTTCTGTTCTGTATGGTACCGATGCCATTGGCGGTGTGGTGCACCTGGTCTCAAAGACACCAGAAAAAAATACGGCGTTTGTAACCGGTGAAATAGGCGAGCATCAAACCTATAAATCTGTCATCGGTGCAGATTTAGCAGAAGACGGTTTCTATGCTCAGGTGCGCGGTCAACGTCTCGAATCCGAGGCAACCAAAGTCACCAATCAAAACACCAATACCAATGCAACAGCTGCTTTTGATCAAAAAGGCTTGAGTACCAAACTTGGCGTTGAAAAAGAGAATTTTGCTGCCTCTGTAGACTACAGTACAAACGAAGGTACGAGCCTATATGATGCTTATACATTTAATGGGGCACTGCTAAAACAAGACTTTGAAAATGAAATGCTTAATCTTCGTGGTCGTGTGAATTTAACGAAACAGCTTGAACTGAATGCACGTTTGTCCCAGTTTAATGATGAAGTAGAGCAAAAAGATTCGACCGATTTCGTGCACAGCAAAACCCGGGAAGCTGAACTCTATACCAAATGGAACTTCATGCCTCAGCAGACTTTGCTGACGGGTGTTACTCATCGCAAGCTGGATGGTGATATTCTGTCTTACGGCACACCATATGATGAAGATGTAAACTCGACTGGATATTATGTTCAACACCAGTTTAAGGGAACGAAGCTCAATACTCAGGTGGGTGTGCGTGTCGAAGATAATGAAAAGTATGGTTCACATACCGTGGGTCAAATCGCTGCACGCTATCAATTGCTTCAATCTACAAGTGTATATGCAAATGTGGGTACAGCATTTAAATCACCAACGTTAAATGAACTTTATAATTCCTGGAACGGCAACCCGGATCTGAACCCTGAAGAAAGCCGCTCTTATGAAATCGGCCTTGACCAAAACCTGGCTTACGGTTTTCAAACCGGCTTATCTGCCTATTACACTGAAGTAAAAGACCTGATCGCATCAGTTAACTTTGGCAAGTTAGGTAACATCAATAAGGCAAGCTATCAAGGCGGTGAATTGTACCTGGGTTGGCAGCAAGCTGATTTATTTGCCAAGGCAACCTATAGCTACGTCAAGCCTGAAAATGAAGAAACCCATGAAGACTTGGGCCGCCGTCCTCGTCAAGGGTTAACCTTAACTACCGGTATTCAAAATGATGTATATGGTATTAGCGCATCTTTAGTGGCCAAGTCCAAATCCAAAGAATGGGATGCAAACTACAAAACGCCGGGCTATGCGACCGTAGATGTAAATGCATTCTGGAATGTAAACCCAAATGTGAAGCTCTTTACTAACATTCAAAACATTGGTGATGTTGAGTACAAGACAGCGTACCAAGACCAAGGTTACTACTATGTCAACGGTGGTCGTCTCGCCTCTGCCGGTGTGACTTTCAAATACTAAGTCTTAACAGCAAAAAATTTTAAAACAGCGCAGTTTATGGATAATGTTATGACCGGCATTATCCTTTTTTATTGTATTCATCAAAAACTCAAGGAACACATATGGGCCACCGTTTAAGTAAAATTTATACCCGTACCGGCGACTCAGGCACAACTGGACTCGGTGATGGTTCACGCGTTGCCAAAGACGACTTGCGTATTACTGCACTAGGCGATGTGGATGAGCTGAATGCCTGTATTGGCGTGCTTCGCTCACAAATTGCGGTCAGTACCATTACAGACAAAGCCAGCTGGGATAAATCCTTAAGCCTGATTCAGCACTGGTTATTCGATTTAGGCGGAGAAGTCTGCATTCCAAACTTCAACCTAGTTCAAGCCGTTTCCATCGAGTTTTTGGAAAATGACATTGACCGTATGAACGAAGCTTTGCCGATGCTGAAAGACTTCATTTTACCTTCCGGAACTTTAGCTTGCAGTTATGCTCATCAGGCCCGTGCCGTGTGCCGTCGTGCCGAGCGCAGTGTGATGTCTGTACATAGCCGTGACCAGAACATTCAGGCCAACTCGCTACAATTGCTCAATCGCCTGTCCGACTGGCTATTTGTGGCCTCGCGTACCTTGCAACGTGCTGAAGGCGGATCTGAAGTCCTGTGGCAAAAAAATATTAATGAGACGATTTAATCCCTCTGAGCCACTTACACACTTGTTCATAAATAAAACTAAGCCGTGATAGTGCTATCGCGTTAGGCGACAAGGATTTCGCCGTTGGCTACAGGTAAATGGACTTCCCTTGTAGCCAACAAAGGATTTTTGTTACTTTTCATCCTTGAAAAGTAAGGCATCCTCTACGCAAATTAATTTAACTTTTCAATACAATATAAACTCATGATCATCTTATACTTTTAAAATTAGATAAAAATCCCATCAAACAGAGTTCATTATGATCATCATCGGACATCGTGGCGCACGTGGTGAAGCCCCTGAAAACACACTCGGTGGCTTTCAATATATTCATGATCTGGGGATTCGGGCGGTAGAGTTCGATGTCCGTCAGCTGAAAGACGGTGAACTCATCATCATGCACGATGACAATTTTTTAAGAACGACTGGCGCAGATCAGGCACTCTATGACCTAAACAGCCAACAGCTTGAAGCTTATAACCAGGCCCATATCTGGATGGATTGGGAAAAGCAGCTCACTCCGACACTCCGCCAGACTCTGAGCATTATTCATGACTTTGAGCATATTGAAGTTGAAGTCAAAGCGGTTGCAACCATGACGGAAGCTGAGAAACTGGTTGTAGAGTTACAAAAACAATTACACGGTTTTGAACAAACGGCGGTCATCACCAGTTTCGATTTAAAAATCCATCAGGCTTTAAAACAGCAGTATTCCATCTTTAAACGTGGCTTACTGGTTGAAGATGACATCAAATACCAAGCCATTGAACAGGCTTTAGAACTCGGTTGCTGCCAAATTGGCTGGATGAATTCACTGGCAACTGATGAGATGATTCAAGCCACCCAACACGCCCATTTAAAAGTCAGTGTCTGGACCGTCAATGACGTTGAGCGTGCGAAGCATCTGCAAAGTTTGGGAATAGACGGATTGATTACCGACTTTCCCAAAATGATGCTCGAACAACTTTAACAAAAAAATTTTATCTCTCTTTTTGTGACTCAATCAGCTATTTGTTTACTCAAAAATGACTCACATCGCTGCTATTCACGGAAGCTGCTTTGACCTTCGATAAAATCAATCAACCCATCCCCGTATTCTGTTACTGTTTAGTACAATACACCTGTAGAATAATGCTAGTTAAGCTTTGTTCGCTCATGCTAATATTGAAGAAGTCTTAATCCCTATAATTTGTATTGAATTAAGAATTCATTTATACCTTACCTTATACGGTTCTAGGAGTGCTGTTGGAGATGAATGCTCCCTTACCCAAAGCCCCAATTAACTGGATTGCAGTGTTCGCATTGGTATTCTTACCGATTGTGGCTGTAATCGCTATCCCTTTATATGCTTATCATCATGATTTTAGCTTAGGCGCATGGATCAGCTTATTTGTACTGCTCGGCATGAGCAGTTTAGGGATTACTGCGGGTTATCATCGCTTATGGGCACACCGTGCTTATGAAGCAACCTTGCCATTAAAAATTATTTTAATGATTATGGGTACTTTTGCCGTTCAAAATAGTATTTTGTTCTGGGCTTCAGGTCACCGTACCCATCACCGTCATGTAGATGACGTCGAAAAAGACCCATATTCAATTAATAATGGCTTTTGGTATGCACATATTGGATGGATGCTACGTAACTATCCGGCAGCAGAAGCAAACTATAAAAACGCACCTGACCTGTTAAATGACAAGGTGGTGATGTTTCAGGACAAATATTACATTCCGCTGGTCATTGCCGTACACGCAGTCATTCTGACTACTGTAGGCTGGGCTGTGGGTGATATGTGGGGCGTAATGTTATTAGGCGGTTTACTTCGTCTGATCTTGAGCCATCACGTGACTTTCTTCATTAACTCACTGTGTCACATGTGGGGCAAACGTCCTTATACTGACGAAAACACTGCTCGTGACAATTTTGTATTAGCCATTGCCACCTGGGGTGAGGGTTATCACAACTACCACCACATCTTCCAGTACGATTACCGTAACGGGGTGAAATGGTGGCAGTACGACCCTACAAAATGGTTAATCTGGTCATGTTCAAAGGTAGGTTTGGCTAAAAACTTGCGTCGTATTCCAAGCTTTAATATCAAAAAAGCGGAATTGGCGATGCGCTTTAAATACGCAGAACAGGATTTGGCAGTGTATGGCCACAATGTCAATGAAGATATGGCTACGGCTAAACTTCGTATCGCTCAGGAATATGAAGCGTTTACCCAAACGCTGAATGATTGGGCCAAGTTAAAAGAGCAAGAAATTCAGGCGAAAAAAGCATCTGTAGCTGAAAAGATTCACCAAATCGACAGCAAGCTTAAAGTCGATTTCCAGCTGGTTGAACAGCGTCTTGTTCATCATCGTGATACCTTGAAAATCTTGATGCGCAATATTAAAAAGAATCCAGTGTCTGAATAAGACCAGGTTCAATATAAAGCCCCATTATTGGGGCTTTATTCATTTTGGCCGTTTAAATTTGCTATAGTGATGTCATCTCTCCCCATTCTTAGATTGTCCCATGCAATTTAATCCTCGCTACCCTTCGCTCAATCCCAAACTTTATCATCATCAAATGCCAGTTCCCTTAAAGGGAGCAAAAGCCGGTCATTTCAATGCAGCACTGGCTGATGAATTACAGTGGTCAGAACAAGACCAGGCTCAATGGGTGGAAATCTGTAGTGGACAAAAAACCTTTGCCGAATTTGAACCCTTGGCCATGGTCTATGCCGGACATCAGTTTGGGCAATGGGCGGGTCAACTTGGTGACGGACGCGGTTTGCTGATTGGACAAATTCTGGATAAACATGGCCAAACCATCGACCTGCATTTAAAAGGCGCAGGTTCAACCCCCTACTCTCGTATGGGCGATGGTCGTGCGGTATTGCGTTCCGTCATTCGTGAATATCTGGCAGGTCATGCACTGAATGCTTTGGGCATTGCATCCAGTAATGCCGTCGGCTTTACCTCTTCCACCCAAGGCATACAGCGGGAAAAACTGGAACCAGGCGCGATGATGCTGCGTACGTCAGACTGTCATATCCGCTTGGGTCATTTTGAATGGATCAACCAATATCAGCCCGACCTTTTAGAAGATTTTGTACAGAAATGTATAGAATGGCACTACCCTGAATGTCTGGAGGCTGAACAGCCAGTTTTGGCTTTTGCAACTCAAGTCATCCAGCGTACTGCGGTGATGATTGCCAAATGGCAACTGGTGGGTTTTGCACATGGGGTGATGAATACCGACAACCTGAATATCACCGGTTCAACGCTCGACTTTGGCCCTTTTGGCTTTATGGAGCGCTTCCGTCCGAACTGGATTAACAACCACTCGGATTACCAAGGCCGCTACACCTATCAGCAGCAACCAAGTATTGGACACTGGAATTTATGGATGTGGCTGAACAACCTGATTCGGCTTAAACAAGATCCTGCTGAAAAAGAACAGTTCAAAGAAGATTTGGCGAAATGTTTAGAGCATTTTGAGCCAACCTTCCTTGAACATTATACGGTTGGTTTGTGCCAGAAAATGGGCTTGCCAAGTTTCCATAAAGACAGTTTTGATTGCGGTATGGCATTCTTGCGAATTTTACAAACAGAGCAACTGGACTACACCCAAAGCTTTATTCGTTTACAGAATAAGCAATATGAAACTATTAAAGATGATTGCCTCGATCGTCGCCAGTTTGAAAGTTTCCTGGCTCAATATGAAAGCATTCGGGCGAATCAGGATACCGATGCACTGGATGCCGAAATGGTGAAAGCCAATCCGCACTATATTCTGCGCAACCACATGGCGCAGAAAGCCATTGAACTGGCAGAACGGGATGATTATTCCGAAGTCGAGCGCCTGTTTAAGTTGTTGAGTCAACCTTATCTTAAACAACCCGATTTAGAGCAGCCTGAAGATTTAGGCCCCTTGCCGAGTGATGTGCCTGAAGTGATGGTGAGCTGTTCTTCTTAAAGTTATTCACAAAGCATTTAAAAACTGTGGATAATTTCAGCATTATCCACAGTTTTCTTTTGGATTATTCAAACTTATGACTTTGCACAATCTTGCTTCCCAAACTGCTTTAAAGCTACCTGAAGTGACGATTACCCAACCTTTTGGCGATGGCTGTGATGTGTTTAAAGTCATGGATAAAGTCTTTATGCTGAGCTTTCATTTAAAAGGCCAAGCAGCTATTAACTTAAAAGTTATCCCGGATGATGGTGCCATGCTACGGGATATTTATCCCTATATACGTGCAAGCTGGCACATGAATAAGCAGCACTGGATAACTGTTTATGAGGATGAAAATCTGGATGAATCCTTGGTACAGGATTTAATAAGAAATTCTTATGAACTGGTGGTGAGTAAACTCAATAAAGTGCAACGACAACGGATTACCCTATTAAAGTCAGCAATATAAAAAAGCGAGCCATTTTCATGACTCGCCTTGTTTAAATTGAATTAAAAAATCAATTCAATCTTCAGGATATTCAAAACGATAGCCCACCCCATACACCGCCTGAATCCATTCATGACGGTTGCCTGTTTCGGCAGCATCAGAAATTTTACGGCGCAGGTTTTTAATATGGCTATCAATCACTCGGTCCGCCACATCAAAACTGTCCGGGTTAATATGATCGAGTAATTGCGCACGTGAATACACCTGGCCTACATGTTCCAGGAACAACTCCAATAAACGGAATTCAGTCGGGGTCAGGTTCAAGGTTTTTTGCTGATACCAAATACGTTGCTGGGCTTTGTCCATACGGAACAGGCTGTTCTGTTCAGGCTCAACTTGACGGTCCAGACGACGTAACACGGCTTGTACCCGCGCGACCAGTTCTTTCGGGCTAAAAGGTTTACAAATATAATCATCTGCGCCCATGTTCAAGCCCAGTACACGGTCAATTTCTTCAGTGCGGGCAGTCACCATAATAATCGGCAAATCGGACTGTTCACGCACTTTACGGCAAATGGTCAGGCCATCCATACGTGGCACCATCAGGTCCAGAATCATCAAACTGGGTTTACGTTGCAGAAAGCTGTCATAGGCTTCTTGCCCATCATGAAACATACTGACTTCAAAACCCGCAGCTTCCAGATAGTCCCGCACCAGTTGTGCAAGTTCCACTTCATCTTCTACCAGCATGATATGTTTCATGAATGTTATTCCTTTATTTGTTTAACTGTTTTGGAAAAGTCAGTTTGCAACGCAAACCACCTAATGGAGAATGATCAAAACTCAACTGTCCACCCATTGCCTGCGCAATTTTACCAGATAATGCCAGACCCAAGCCTGTTCCCCCGGTACTCCGGGTACGGGAATCATCCACACGATAGAAACGTTCGCCTAAACGTGCCAACTGTTCGTCACTCAAGCCAAGCGGACTGTCATCCACAATCACACTCCAATGGGTGGCTGATTGCTCGGTATGCACACGAACCTCGCCGCCTGCTTCAGTATAACGAATACTGTTACCCAGCAAGTTGACCATAATTTGTTTAAAACGATCTATATCTAATTGTAAATTCGCACCTTCACCCTGCACCGAAACGGATAGATCAGCCTGGGCAAATTTAGGCTTGAAGTTTTCAACTTCCTGCAGCACCACATTCCACGGATTGACGTCTGCCATGTAGCATTTCAACTGCTGTGCTTCAGCCTGAGCCAGGTCGGCCAGATCCTGAGTGAGTTTTTTCAGGCTGGTGACCTGGCGCAGCATCGATTCAAAATGTTCCGGTGTCGGTTTGCGAATACCGTCCTGCATCGCCTCAATTTGTGCTTGCAGTACCGCCAATGGTGTTTTTAATTCATGTGAAGTATCTGCCACCCACTGACGGCGTGAGGTTTCATGCTGATCCAGAATCACCGCCAGATGGTTCAACTCTGTCGATAAATCACCCAGTTCATCATTGCGGTTAACCGTCACCTGATGCTGGAAATTGCCTTTGGTCAGTTCGCGGGTCCCTTGCAGCAAACGCTGAATGGGCGTTTTAAAATAAGTGGCCAACAATAAAGCCGCGACCAAGCTGGTCAGGAACGTTAAACCATATACCAATAATAAATAACGCTTTTGATTACTAAAAAAGTTAATGCTTGAAGCATCATCCTGATCCAGCACCGGCTTCAAGCCTAAATAACCGACTACCTTGTTATTCACCATAATCGGACGGTATGACACTGGAATATCGGATGGCTCACCCACGACAAACTGTTTTTTGGCATCATACAGCGACAAGCGGGAACTTAAGCCCAAACGGTCTGGCAAAGAGATAAACTGCTTTTTCTTAGTTTGAGTGGGTGTTGCATCGGCAGGCTTATCTTCAGCTTTCCGGTCAGAGCGGAAGATATTCTGATTGGCACTGAGTGGAAATTTAAGCCCTTCAAAAGGCTGATACTCGGAAGGTAAATTCAACTCGATTAGGCGCAACTCTTCTGCGTCTAAAATCGGTTTGCTCGGCCCGGTTTTATTTAAACTCGGAGACACACTCAGCAAGGTATTGTCCTGAAAATAACGCTGTTGCAAGGCAATATCATATTGACGGCGTAACCACCAGCGAGACAGACGGTCATAGTCATCCGGTGCAGCAGTGCCTTCTATTTGCAGGATTTGTGCCTGAATGGCATTGCCCCAGTCATGATAAACCGAATAGACGCCAGCCAGATTACTGATTACATGATCCAGCTTCTGCATTTCCACATCCGCGACATAGCGGGCGAAGTTCTTTTGCATGGTCCAATGCAATACCCCCAGACTCACCGTCGTAATCACCAGGGTGGTGAACAGTACGGTCAGAAACAGGCGTAAGGCAATCGGAACACGGCGAATCTTCAAAAGTTAAGTCTCAATCTTTTTTCTCAATGAATTATTGTAACGAACCTTCTAAAAAAATACTCTTCATTGTTTCTTCATCATTATTGTTTAATCTTTAACATATCAAATTTCGTTTTTTCATTGGAGATAACAACAATGAATTCCATGACAAAAATGGCTTTAGTCGGTGCCAGCGTACTCAGTATGGGTGTTTTGACAGCCTGCCAATCGACCAGCACGGTTCAGGACAAAGATGGTGACCACCCGCGCATGATGCGAGACCATCATCCAAAGCATGAGCGCAACATGACACCCGAACAGCGTGAGCAGTGGCAGCAGGTCCGTGCCGAACGCCAGCAAATGATGAAAAGCATGAAAACAGCCTGTGACGGCAAAGCCGTGGGTTCTGCGGTACAAATCAAGGCAGGTGAAAGAAGCATTGCTGGGACTTGCGTGACGCATTTCACTCCCGATCGTGCAGAGATGAAGCGCATGCGTGGCGAAATGAGAGCGATGCACATGCAAGCTGATCATCGTGCCATGCAGGGTGAAATGAAAGGCATGTACAGGATGCAACACGATGAACCGCTGACTGATGCCAAACGCGCAGAATTGACCAGACAATTTGACCAGCGCCTCGCTCAGCACCAGGCACATCAGCAAGCCATGTTAAAAGCTTGCCAAGGTCAACCTCATGGTAAGGCGGTTCAAGTCAAAATGGGCACACACACCCTCAATGGTAAATGTGAAGTCCACTTTCAGCCTAAAGCCCCTATGGGTTCCACAACAGCAAAACCTGCATCATAAAATTTACCCAAAGTTAAAAAGGCGCAGCTCTGCGCCTTTTTTATTGCCTGTCAAAAATTAAACCATTTGACTATTTATGCCACTCACAAAGCCATAAAAGCATTTACACTCAAGATACTTAGCCATTTCAAATTATAAATCTTTGACTTTACAGTCACCAAGAAAAAGCCCCTAACGCTTGTACCAAGGGGGAAGATGTTGCACGATTGAGCCATACAAATACGTGTCATTGAAGATACGTTCCAATGTTTATTTAGAATTATTAACGCTGGTTAAACCAGTATTGAGGAAACCGATATGCCACAATACAAAGCGCCCTTACGTGATATGCAATTTGTTCTACATGAATTGTTAAATGCTGAACAACATTATGCAAGCTTGCCTGCATTTTCTGACACCGTAAGCCGTGAATTGGTTGATCAATATTTAGAAGCTGCGGCTGACTTCTGTGAAAATGAATTGTCTCCAATCAACCAAAGCGGTGACCGCGAAGGTTGTACCTGGAATGATGGTGTGGTAACTACACCTACAGGCTTTAAAGAAGCCTATCAAAAATATATCGAATTGGGTTTCCCGTCATTATCTGCTGAAGAGCAATACGGTGGTCAAGCCTTGCCTGTTTCTTTAGGCAACGTGATCTCTGAAATGGTGGGTACTGCAAACTGGGCATGGGGTATGTACCCTGGTCTTTCACACGGTGCTGTCCGTACCCTGGAACATCACGGCTCTCAAGAACAAAAAGATACTTACTTGCCTAAGCTGGTTTCAGGTGAGTGGACCGGTACCATGTGCTTGACAGAATCTCACGCAGGTTCAGATCTGGGAATTATCCGTACCAAAGCTGAACCGAATGCAGATGGCAGCTACGCAATTTCTGGCGAGAAAATCTTTATCTCTGCTGGTGAACACGACATGGCAGAGAACATTATTCATATCGTGTTGGCGCGTCTTCCGGGTGCACCAAAAGGTACTAAAGGGATCTCTTTATTTATCGTACCGAAATTTAACCTCAATGCTGATGGTTCACTTGGCGAACGCAATACCGTTCGCTGTGGTTCAATTGAACACAAAATGGGTATTCATGGTAACGCAACCTGTGTACTCAATTTTGATAACGCAAAAGGCTTCCTGATTGGCCCTGAAAACCGCGGCTTAAACTGCATGTTCACATTCATGAACACTGCCCGTATTGGTACTGCGGTACAAGGTCTTTCAGCTTCTGAAGGCGCGTTCCAAGGTGCATTGGCTTATGCTAAAGACCGTTTGGCAATGCGTTCACTTTCAGGCGTTAAAGCGCCAGAAAAAGAAGCAGACCCAATTATTGTTCACCCTGCTGTACGCAACATGCTATTAACGCAAAAATCTTTTGCTGAAGCTGGCCGTGCATTGGTTTACTTATTGTCTTTCTATGCAGACACGGTAGAGCAAGGTGCAACTGAAGAAGAACGTAAAGCTGCGGACAACATGTTGTCACTACTTACCCCGATCGCAAAAGCATTCTTGACTGAAACCGGTTCTGAATCTGCGAAACACGGTGTTCAAGTATTCGGTGGTCACGGTTTCATCTCTGAACACGGTATGGAACAGATTGTTCGTGATACACGTATCGCTTGCTTGTACGAAGGTACCACTGAAATTCAGGCGCTTGACTTGCTAGGTCGTAAAGTTTTGGGTACTCAAGGTGCAATGTTGAAAGACTTCACCAAGGTTATCCATAAATTCTGCGAGGCCAACAAAGACAATGCTGCAATGAAAGAATTTGTTGAACCACTTGCTGCTCTAAATAAAGAGTGGGGTGATTTAACCATGCAGATTGGTATGCGTGCCATGCAAAACCCGGATGAAGTGGGCGCTGCTGCAGTAGATTACCTGTACTTCTCTGGCTATGTAACCCTTGCTTACCTATGGGCCCGTATGGCACTTGTTGCTCAAGAAACCTTAGCTGCTGGTACCACTGATGTAGATTTCTACAATGCAAAAGTGACCACTGCCCGTTTCTACTTCAAGAAAATTCTTCCACGCGTTCGCTCACACGTTGAGGTGATTGCGGGTGGCGTTGAGCCATTACTGGCTTTAGATGCTGAACACTTCGCATTCTAAGTGCAGGATTTTTAAACTGAGGTGAGAAAAAGGACAGTCATGTTTTTGGCAGTCCTTTTTCTTTATCAAATAAACAAAAAAATTAACCTTTAGTCGTCTAACCACATGAATTTTCATCTATTAGACTGATCAAACCGAACTGAATCAAACAATAAACAGGTGACTCACTATGCCAATCTATAATGCACCTCTTGCAGATATGAAATTCATTCTGAATGATGTTTTCAATGCAGAACAATTCTGGCAAGCCAATGAAAATCTTGCTCATGTTGATGCAGCAACAGCTGAAGCCATTCTTGAAGAAATGGCGAAATTTGCGCAAAACGTGACTTTGCCTTTAAACCGTACGGGTGATGAAGAAGGCGCTAAAATTGAAAATGGCAATGTGACGACCCCTGCGGGCTTTAAAGAAGCTTTCAAACAATATGCAGAAGGCGGCTGGATTGGTCTGGGTGCTGACGCTGAATGGGGCGGTCAGGAAATGCCAAAAATGCTGACCGTGCTTTCTGATGAAATGCTGTTTGCAACCAACCCATCTTTTATGCTCTACCCGCTTCTGTCTGTGGGTGCAGGTATGGCATTAAACAGCTATGCTTCCCAAGAGCAAAAAGAAACTTACCTGCCTAAAATCTACTCGGGCGAATGGTCAGGTACCATGTGCTTGACCGAGCCACATGCAGGGACGGACTTGGGCATTATCAAAACCAAAGCAGAACGCAATGAAGATGGCACTTATAACATTACCGGTACCAAAATTTTCATTACCGGTGGTGACCATGACCTGGCTGAAAACATCATTCATCTGGTCCTTGCGAAAACGCCAGATGCCCCTGCCGGTTCCCGTGGTATTTCATTGTTTATCGTCCCGAAATTCCTGGTGAATGAAGACGGTTCTTTGGGTGAGCGTAACCATGCAGGTCCAGGTTCAATCGAACACAAAATGGGTATTAAAGCCTCTGCGACTTGCGTGATGAATTTTGACGGTGCCAAAGGCTATCTGGTCGGTAAAGAAAACGAAGGCCTGGCTGCCATGTTCGTGATGATGAACTACGAACGTCTGTCTATGGGGATTCAAGGTCTAGGTGCTTCTGAATTTGCTTACCAGAATGCTGCGCAATATGCGACGGACCGTCTTCAAGGTCGTAGTGCTTCTGGCGTGAAATCTCCAAACAAACCTGCGGACAGCATTTTGGTCCATGGCGACGTTCGTCGTATGTTACTGAATGCGCGTGCCAACAACGAAGCATCTCGTGCTTTTGCGGTGTATGTCGGTCAACAGCTTGATATCACTAAATTCTCGACCGATGCCGAAGCGGTAAAGAAAGCCAATGACCGTGTTGCGCTGTTAACGCCAATTGCCAAAGCTTACCTGACTGACACTGCATTTAACGCAACTTTAGATGCACAAATGGTTTTCGGCGGTCATGGCTTCATTCGTGAATGGGGCATGGAACAATGTATCCGTGACTTGCGTATCTCGCAGATTTACGAAGGCACCAACGGTGTTCAGTCTCAGGATTTGATCGGCCGTAAGACCATTAAATGTGGTGGCGCATTCATTGCAGAATACATTCAGGAAATCCGTGATTTTACCAATGGTCTGGATGCGGATCTAAACTTCATTAAAGATGCCACTTTAGATGCAGCAGCAGAAGTTGAATCGGTTACGCAATATATTCTTGAAGCCAGCAAAGAGAATGTTGACTTCCCGAATGCAGCAGCAGTGGATTATCTGCATGCGGTGGGTCTGCTCAGCTTCTCTTACATGTTTGCAAAAATTGCCCATGCAGCGAAAGCCAAAGACGGCGAGTTCTATCAAAATAAATTGTCACTGGCACTTTATTTTGTACAACGCATTCTGCCTGAACTTGCACTGCGCATTACCAAAGTAAAAGCCGGTGCTGACGTGGTCATGAACTTCTCTGAAGACTACTTTACCAATCAGGCTTAATCCTGCACAAAGATAAGCAATAGAAAAACGCCTGCAAATGCAGGCGTTTTTTTAGCGAAAAATGAATTAGATTTTTTCCACAATAATAGAATCTGAAACTTTTTTGTCACTTTGAGCATTTTGATTAATTTTCACAATTTTAATCACGCCTTCAGCTTGTAAATTTTCACATAACGCGATCAATTTCTGCATTTCGTCCATTTTAATGCCAGAACCCAAAATAAGTTTTTTACCATTTTGTAAATTATTAATTTTTGTTTGAATTGTTTCTAACATTTTCTTTTCCCTGATCAATGAAATAACCATTCATACATTACATGAATTTAGTATAAAAAAAATACACCCCCTTAAATTATTTACAATTTTTCATTTTCTCATTTCTAATGTGCATGAAATTTGCATACTGCTTAATAGCAATTTCATACAAATAATCATTCAAGATACAGGAGGAAAAGATGCCAAAGCCTGATAGCAAAGTTGAAAAAATTGAGACCCTCCTCGACCGTTTTGGAAATATCGTCGTAGAAAGCTTTCACTATATTGCACTGTTTATTATTGGCTGTATGGTGATCTGGTCTGCCGGACATACGGTATTTGAAATTTTAACCATTAAACAATTTGCGACCATTGACGATATTCTGTTGCTGTTTATTTATCTCGAACTGGGTGCCATGGTCGGTATTTACTTCAAAACCAATCATATGCCGGTGCGTTTTTTAATTTATATTGCCATTACTGCCCTGACCCGTTTACTTATTTCAGATATCCAGCATGACCATAAAGCCGATATGGATCTGGTGATTATTACCGGTTCAATCCTGATCCTGGCATTTGCGATTTTGGTGGTGCGTTTCTCTTCCTGGACTTATCCATCTGTCATTCGTGACAAACATTCAGAAAAAACGCTACCTGTAGACAAAACCCCTCAACCACAAGATGATGAATTAGCTTAATATGTTAAAAGCCCCTCTTTTTAAAGAGGGGTTTGGGGAGATTTAATCATTAAAAATGAATCTTTAACGATTCGGCACCAGCACATAACGCCCATTTTCAAAAATCCAATAAGTACCATTCGGTGGTGCATGTAAACCTAAACGCTGCCAATCGCTGATAAAGGTATAACGCGAACTTTCAATCCTTGAAGTGTTGGGATCACCATTGACCCAGCTATAGCTTTGTGAATTTTGCGTGATGGTGGTCGGTGCCTGATATTGAATGCTGATGCCATTGTGAATGACCGGATAATGCTGATGATGCGGTGGACGCTGCGGATAATTTGGATAGTGCTGTGGATAGTTATGCTGAGGATAAGTGTTTTGTGGATAATGATTTTGCGGATAATGAGGACGATGTTGATACCGGGTGGTATCTACCCCGCGATAATTTGACCAGCGATTTTCCGCCTGCGTTGTTGCAGAAGCCCCCAAGAGCATGATGCCACTCAAAGCACAAAGAACTGCCAATTTCATAAGAGCCACCCCACCTACTTTATAAAGCTTATTTTAATCTCCAGTTTAGGATAAAAAATGAATAAAAAAACGGCAAATGCAAAGTTTTGTAAATGAAATATTTCACGGATTTTCTCTGCAGACACATCCCGGCTCAAATGATGAGTATGCTAAAATGCCGTTTTTTATTATGGGATCAAACAGAGTGTCTGATTTAAGTTTTGACCGCCTACATCAATTCTTTTGCAAGGTTCCAAGTATTCAAGAATCTTTAATCAATGCCTATGGTTCAGATGGTCAACACGCCTGGTGGTTCAAATTTCAAATCAATGTGGAACACCCTCTGGCATGGCAAACCGTACAGGAACTGGGTCATGTACTGAATTACATTTCCAAGAATGAACGTTTACCGACACAGTTTTTACCGGTTTCTCCGCCACCTTATATGAATGGTGAAGCCAAAGACTTTTTGGCCTGGGTCATTCAGTGCAACCATCCCGATTTTCCGCCCGATGTGGTCTGTGACTGGCTAGAAGCACGTTTACCGCAGCCGGTTGAAGATGAAAGCCAGTGGAAAATTAAAACGGATATAAAAGAGCTGGATAAAATCTCTGACAAAGATTTGGATCAGATGGTGCCGCCTAATCCGCAACAATAAAAAAGTTTGATTACCTCTCCCTAACCCTCTCCTTTTAGGCATAGGTATCTACACATCTTTAGGCACCTAATGCAATGGTTGCAATTTCATTCAGTTCATCTATTGAATATTCTGAGAGCAGTTGAAGGGTATTCAGTAAAATCGAAAGTCCTGCCAATATGGCAGGCGCACTTTCTATCTTGCCTCTTTTCTGCTGTCTGCCTGA
>NZ_JACHVD010000022.1:0-35523 GCF_025377055.1 Acinetobacter sp. T_3_1
AAAACCATCATCCTGTCGACCGGTGCACGCTGGAGAGAGATGAACGTTCCGGGTGAGCAGGAATACAAAACCCGTGGTGTGGCCTACTGCCCGCACTGTGACGGTCCACTGTTCAAGGGCAAGCGTGTGGCGGTGATTGGTGGCGGCAACTCGGGTGTTGAAGCCGCGATTGACCTGGCCGGGATTGTCGAGCATGTAACTTTGGTGGAATTTGACACCAAACTGCGTGCCGATCAGGTCTTGCAGGACAAACTGAACAGCCTGCCAAACACCACCGTGATCATGAATGCGCTGTCGACTGAAGTGGTCGGTGACGGTTCACAGGTCACTGCACTGAAATATAAGGACCGTGCTAGCAATGAGGAACATACGCTTGAACTGGCGGGAATCTTTGTACAGATCGGGCTGTTGCCAAACACGGATTTCCTGAAGGCATCAAAAGTTGAACTCAGCAACCGTGGCGAGATCGTGATTAACGAGCGCAACGAAACCAGTGTGAAAGGTGTATTTGCTGCCGGTGACTGTACCACGGTGCCATACAAGCAGATTATTATTGCCACCGGTGAAGGTGCCAAGGCATCACTGTCTGCTTTCGATTACATTATCCGTTCGGGGCAGTAATCTGTATTCAGTATAATACGTCTCTTGATCAGGCTTATATCACAAGGTGGTATAAGCCTTTTTTTTCACTCATTTTTTTATAAAAAATAATTACATTTAATTAACAATTTTAGCTCATTATTTATGCATTTTTTTAGCTATATTCAGAATACCCCTATTCAGGTGGGTGCCACAATTAGAAGGAAATGAAAATGAATAAATTGCTTATTGCTTTAGGTCTTGCTGCTAGCGTTGCCCTGGTGGGCTGTAACAAACAAGAAGCACCAGAAACAGGTGCAACCACTGGTGAACACCTTGAAAATGCAGCAGATCAGGCAGGTCATGACATTTCAAAAGCTGCTGATGAGGCTGCCGCAAAAACCGAGGCTGCGACTGAAGAAGCTACTGCTAAAATTGATGCTGCCGGTGAAGAAGCCGCTGCAAAAACTGAGGCCGCTGCCCAAAATGCTAAAGAAGCCGCTAAAGATGCCACTGTAGCGACTGCCAGTGCTGTAGAAGATGGAGCTGCCAATGTGAAAGAAAGAGCTCAACAATAATGTGAATCGTTGAAATAAAAAGGCTCCTTTTAAAGGGAGCTTTTTTATTGATTAATCATCCTTTTTTATCACATTTCTTCGATGGTAGTTGCAACAAATAATGCACATTTATATTTAACGTACTTTAAAACCTGAGCTGGCGGATCAGGTCGCAGTACAGCTTACTACCAATGATATTCTGGAAACGCATGCCCAGAATGAAATCTGCATTCACGAAAATACCAGAGCGAATCCCTTACAGATAGCGGGTTCTTCTGCGCTTGCATTTTCTGCCTGGGCATTATTTTCCATAATTTCTATTTTAGTAATTTCCGAACAATACCGCTCAATTGGGGTTGATGAACACTGCTAGTGGGCTATATAAACGCTTTGTCCTTTTATTTTACGGATAGCGCTGGAATTAAGGAAAGTTTGTAGGTTGCCATTTGGGAAATGATTGCCCTGAGCTTTGCAACCAGAACAGGCTCATTATTTGACGTCAGCCCCATGCCACTTATTATTTTTATAGATATACCTAATAAGATATTTAAAATTATAAATCAAATAATCTATTGTTTTAAATTATATTATGCATGAATAATACATTAAAATATCCCGACTAATTTAGTTGTTTTTATTCCCCCATGTCTATTATTGCTACAAAATCCAATCGGTCTAATCCATCGGTTTGGGTTGCTCTTTTTCTTTTGCTCGTTGGCACACTAGGTGCCTATCAAGTTGTTGGTCTTAATCAAGCCTTATTATTTCTGGTTGGCGGTGCCCTGGGCATGACCTTGTATCATGCATCCTTTGGTTTTACCTCAAGCTGGCGTGTTTTTATTCTGGAACGTCGTGGTCGTGGCTTACGTGCCCAAATGATCATGCTGGCGCTTGCCGTATTGCTGTTCTTTCCAGCCTTAGGTGCAGGCGAACTGTTTGGCAATCCCGTCAAAGGCAATGTCAATCCTGTTTCCATGTCTGTAATGATTGGCGCTTTTATCTTTGGTATAGGCATGCAACTGGGAGGCGGCTGTGCTTCAGGTACGCTTTATACCGTGGGTGGCGGTAGTGCGCGCATGATTGTGACCCTGATTTTCTTCTGCTTAGGCTCTTTAATTGCCACTGCGCATTTAGACTGGTGGTTTAACCTGCCGCATCTTGAACCCATTTCGATTGTATCGAGTTTAGGCGTAATTCCTGCACTTATCGTCAGCTTTGTGCTGTTCGCTGCAATTGCTCTTGCAACCGTCTTTTTTGAGAAGAAACGTCATGGTTCACTTGAAGTAGAACCCCAAGCTCAAACTCAAGGTCTTAAACGCTTCTTGGCTGGTCCATGGCCGCTTATTTGGGGCGGTATCATTCTGACCCTGCTTAACTTTGCCACCTTAGCTTTAGCCGGTCGTCCTTGGGGTGTGACTTCTGCACTTGCAGTCTGGGCGGCAAAAACAGCCAGCTTTGCCGGTGTAGACGTCGCCTCCTGGGCCTATTGGCAACAACCTGCCAATGCCAAAGCCTTGGCCAATTCATTGTGGTTCGATATTACCTCAATGATGAACTTCGGCATTATGCTTGGTGCATTATTGGCAGCAAGCCTTGCCGGTAAATTTGCGCCAAATCTCAACATTCCAAAACGCTCCCTAATTGCTGCTGTTGTGGGTGGTTTATTATTAGGCTACGGCGCACGCCTTGCCTATGGCTGTAATATCGGTGCTTACTTTAGCGGCATTGCTTCAGGCAGCTTGCATGGCTGGTTATGGCTGATCTTTGCTTTTATAGGTAATGCTCTTGGCGTGAAACTTCGTCCCATTTTCTTCCCTGGTGAACGACCACAACCCGAAAAATTAACCGGTTGTTAAATCCAGATTTCCGCCTATAAAAAAGCCCATCCAAGGATGGGCTTTTTTTGATTTATGCTATTTTTAATTAATGCAGCGCCGCTTTTAAATTACAGCCAAAGCCCATAATTTCCTGAGCCTGACGGTATGAGGTATAACGGTTTAAAATAAAGTCATAAAACTGGTCTGCATCTGCAAAATTTTTGCTTAAGTTTTCACCCTGCGCGTGGGGTAATTTCACCTGTCCGATAATATTCAGGTTTTGATGGCCCAACTGGTACATCTCGGCAAAATAGCCATTCATCATTTGACAATACGCCTGTTTGACCGGTTTTAAAGAGGTACTGCTCACCGCATGCAGGTTCAAAGTCTGCAACTGATTTACATCAAGCAGCGACTGGTCTGAAAAGGCAATATTGTTGCTTTTTTTAAAAGCCTGATAATCTTTAGATAACTGCTGATTTAAGCTTTCAAAGCGCTGCTGCAAGCTTGCCGCATCCTGCACCTTATATTTTTGAGGATCAATCTGGATTTTTTGCTGCTCGGAAGATGAACATGCTGAAACTATTACGCTTGAAATTAAAGTCGCCAAAATGAACGGCTTCATTATAAATTGTCCTCATCACTAAATCTTGCACTAGTATGCCTGAAATCTTCAGCTAAATTGACTTTTCATTCATATAACGCCAGTAACGCTTCGGCACATACTGAATATGCAGTTTCATATTTTGCCGAACCTGAATATTGACACTGCGGAAATAATCTTTCCACAGCTGGTCATACAGCAATTCCTGTTCGTCCAGTTCTACAGTAAATGCCTGACTATAGCCACTCGCCAGTGTGGCATCAACCTGATGAGCATTCATTTCGATTTGATGCACATTTTGCAAATCATAATAAATGCCGTATTTACGCTTTTCGTCATAAATCAGCCAGCGTTGATCCTGATAACGTGCCTTAAAATGCCGTTCAATCAGCGGCAACACATTAAAATCAGGCCGAACCAGACTTAAAAACAGACCATCCTGGCATTTCTTGAAGCGCACAAAGGCTTCCATACGATGCTTTTCACGACCTACCTGCTTTGCCCATTGCGCTAAAGCCAGCACATCAGCATGCCCATAATTTTCATCGACCTTGTAGCGACTTTGAAAAACATACAGGCAATAGTTAAACAGGTGCTGATGAGCGATTGGGTTTTCAGAGAGAAAAGTATAGTAAAAATTACGCTGACTCTGACCCGTTGTTTTTTGCTTCAATCCTTGCCAGACCCGCTGGGCATGTTCTTCATTGGATGCGACCTGTATCAAATCATCAAACAGACCCTTTTGTGCATGCGGATTACTCGTCACCTGCACCTGAAATTCTTTAAATTGAAAGGCACGAAACACGCAGCTCAACAGACCGGTCATGCTGCCATCAAAGCAGTAAATTGCCATTAAAAAGCAAAACCCAATTGTGGCGATAACTGCTGCACATATTTGGACTGTCCCGACTGCAAAATCTGGCTCCGAATCTGGCCGGGTAACTGCTCCTTAATAAATTTTGGCGTATCGGCACAGCGGATAAAATGCTGCGCACGGTTATATGCTACACCCATACGCTTCAGTTGATCGATGTGGATTTTGCCAAAGCGCCGTGCCTGGACAATTTTTTTCGCTGAACGCACGCCAATACCCGGAACACGTAAAATCATGCGGTAATCTGCCCGGTTCAGATCGACAGGAAACTGTTCAGGATGCCTTAATGCCCATCCCAACTTGGGATCAACATCCAGGTCCAGATTTGGGTGTTTTTCATCGACCAGTTCTGTCGCCTCAAAACCATAAAAACGCATCAGCCAGTCGCTTTGATAGAGCCGATTTTCTCTTAATAAGGGCGGTGCTGAACCAATTGCCGGCAAGGCTTTTTCCTGTTCATTAATTGGAATATAACCCGAGTAATACACCCGTTTCAGTTTAAATTCCTTGTAATGCCGGTCTGCCATTAAAATAATGTCTTGATCGCTTTCGCTATGTGCTCCCACCACCATTTGCGTGGTTTGCCCTGCAGGAACAAATGCAGGAACTGAGCGAATCATCTTGCGTTCATCTTTAAACTGGATTAAACGGTCACGAACAATACCCAAGTCTTTCTGTACTTCGGTATGTGTTTTCTCAGGAGCGAATTTTTGCAAGCCTGCTTCAGTCGGCATTTCTAAATTAATGCTCATCCGGTCGACATATAGCCCCGCTTCAGTAATGATTTCCGGTGATGCTCCAGGAATGGCCTTTAAATGAATATAACCGTTAAAATTTTCTTCCAGACGTAATTTTTTCACCACTTGCAGCATGCGCTCCATAGTGTAATCAGCCGACCTGAATATTCCCGAACTTAAAAACAAGCCTTCAATATAATTGCGGCGATAGAAGTTCATGGTCAAATCCACCACTTCCTGTACGGTAAAAGCCGCCCGTTTTACATCATTGGAACGACGTGACACACAGTAAGCACAATCATAAATACAGACATTGGAAAACAGAATTTTAAGCAAAGATACACAGCGTCCATCTTCGGTATAGCTATGACAGATACCCGAACCGGTATTCCCTAGGCCTTTGTCCTTATTTTTTCGGTTACTGCCACTTGAGGAACAGGAGACATCATATTTGGCAGCATCGGCTAAAATTTGCAGTTTTTCACGGATACGATCAGACATGTGTAATCAGCGCTAAAAAATGAATAGCTATTATAAAATTTTCAACTCAAGCAGCATGGACACTGATCTTTTATGCGACATAGTTTGACGCTTTATTTATCATTTCATTTTCATTTATTTTTAGTTGTAAAAAACTTTTTATTTCATAAAAAATAACGAATATTATTTGCTTAATTTATAGGGCTTGGGCAAAGTGATGATATGCATAGGAGCCAAATATGACTTTATTAGAACAACTTGAGATTAAACATCCTATTTTCCTCGCACCGATGGCGGGTGTTTCTACTCCTCAATTGGCTGCGGAGGTTTCCAATCAAGGTGGTTTGGGTTCATTAGGTTTGGGTGCCAGTACCGTTGAGGCAGCGCGTCAACAAATTTTAGAAACTCAAGCCCTTACTCATAAACCTTTTCAGGTCAATTTCTTCTGTCATCAAAGTTCAGTACTTGACCCCACTATTGCCAAACAATGGATTGAATACTTAAGACCTCAATTCGAGAAGTATCATGCAACTCCGCCGACAGAATTAAAATGTATTTATCCAAGTTTTCTTGATAACGATGACTATTTAGACCTGGTTTTAGAAACTCGACCTCAGGCAGTGAGTTTTCATTTCGGCATTCCGCATGCACACCAGATTCAGGCCTTAAAACAGGCAGGTATCATGACGATGGTTTCAGCAACCAATCTGGCTGAAGCGCTGCAGATTGAAGCTGCCGGCATTGATGTCATTATTGCACAAGGCATTGAAGCGGGCGGACACCGTGGCATTTTTAATGAAACATTTGACAGTGCCGTCAAAACTTCCGATCTGGTGCAATTGTTAAAACAGTACTGTAGCAAGCCTGTTGTGGCTGCTGGCGGGATTATGAATGGCACGCAGGCCCAACTGTTAATGCAGTTAGGCGCTGAAGCTGTTCAATTGGGCACTGCTTTCGTACAGTGCAAAAGCTCCAATGCCAATACAGCCTATCGGCAAGCCCTGTTTAGCAAACCGATTACCCAAATTACGGCCAGCATTTCGGGGCGGCCTGCTCGAGGTTTAATTAACCATTGGCATACCCAAATCGATCAGCCTGAACGTCCTCCAGTCGCCACCTACCCCTATTGCTATGACTTGGGGAAACAGTTGCATGCAGCAGCATCTGCACAAGGTGACCATGGTTTTGGAGCATTTTGGGCGGGAACCAATGTTGCCCAGATTCGGGAGATCGAAGCTGCAGATTTAATTAATCAACTGGTTCTGGAAATCAGTCAGGCCTAAGCTTAGGGCATAGACAGATTATAAAAAACCTCTCATCTGAGAGGTTTTTTTATAATCATTCACTTAACGGGTAGCCCGGTGCCAGGCATCTTTGGCCGCATATTTGGCTTCTTCCCAACTGAGACGGGACTGATCCTTGGTATTTTCCCATTTGCTTCTCAATTCCGGTTCCACATGCTCAAATTCGACATTAGGGTCGTATTGGGAGCGACTGCCATATCCGACCTGATAAGCACTGCGGTAATCACGATCATAATCTAAATCGGCATAGGTATTGTGGGTTTCATGGAAATAAGGCCGTTCACGGTGCTGCTCGCGCCAATAGGCATCTTCCTCTTCCGGATTTGCTGTTTGCGCAATGTCGTTACCCGCGATGCCCCCAACAATCCCCCCGACAATGCCCCCAACCACTGCACCTGGAGGACCACCTACCATTCCTAGTGTAGCCCCTACAGCTGCGCCTCCCAAAGTTCCGGCACCAGTCGCAGCCAGATGATCGCCCGCTTCATTCATATCGGGTACACGATGACTTTCAGTGGCTGGCGAATTCAGGTCAGGACGTGCACTATCAAGTGTGGGTGGACTAGATTTCAATGAATCCTGATTGAATGCATCACCCTGTTCTGGAGACATTTCTGTTGAAGCAGGATTAACCTGTGAAACTGGTCTATTGTGATTCACCATTTTCTTTCTCCTTCTGTCAGATCCATATCATCAAATTTTTTAGATAAGCAGCTTTAATGAGCTTCAGAAGAATTTAGCATAAGGTAATTTTTGACCAGCTCTGTCTTATAAGTGTCCTGATTGGGTGATGAGATGTTGTCGCATGTAATTCTTTGAATATTGTTATACAAATTACGCAAAAAAGTTTCGATATAGAAAAAACCACTACTCTTTTTTCATAAAATCCTTTGAAATAAAGAGCAGTGAAGCTATTTAAAATGAAGAAATGAAAAACAAATAAAAACTATTTGGTTTCAAGCAAGTTCACCGGCTCCACCTGTACATCACTCATGATTTCACCTTGAGCAAGAAG
Source organism: Acinetobacter sp. T_3_1 (assembly GCF_025377055.1). NCBI lineage: Bacteria > Pseudomonadati > Pseudomonadota > Gammaproteobacteria > Moraxellales > Moraxellaceae > Acinetobacter > Acinetobacter sp. T_3_1. The sequence continues at coordinate 7,968 of NZ_JACHVD010000022.1, forward strand.
CTGGTTAAAATAGTCCTCTACGACATTAAACTGTTCAGTCGTGCTTTCCACCTTATACATATTTTGGCGGAATTCATTGCTTGAACGTAAACCTTTGGTGTACCAGGCAATATGTTTACGCGAAATACGGCAACCTGAGTATTCACCATAGAAGTCATACAGTTCAGATAAATGTCCCAATAACACATCTTTGACTTCAGCAATACTGGGTGCTGCAAGCTGTTCGCCTGTTTTTAAATAATGCGCAATTTCACGAAAAATCCAGGGGCGGCCTTGTGCGGCACGTCCAATCATGACTGCATCGGCACCCGTATAATCGAGCACATATTTGGCTTTTTCAGGGCTGTCGATATCACCATTGGCAATAACTGGAATATTCAACATTTCTTTGACTTCTTTAATTAAAGAATAACGTGCCGTATTCAAGTACATATCTTCACGGGTACGACCATGCAGTGCCAATGCGGCAATCCCCGCTTCTTCGGCACGCTTGGCAACCCGCAGGATATTTTCATGCCCATTTAAATATCCTAAACGGGTTTTTAAAGTCACAGGAACATCTACAGCAGCAACCACCGTATCTAAAATTCGTGCCACCAGATCTTCATCTTTTAATAATGCAGAACCTGCTAATTTATTACAGACTTTTTTGGCCGGGCATCCCATATTGATATCAACAATTTGTGCACCATTCGCCACCTGATAACGAGCCGCTTCCGCCAACTCATTGGGTTCAGAACCCGCAATCTGCGCAGAAATAGGCGCCAGTTCGCCGTCAAAATTGGCCCGGTACAGACTTTTCTTGCTCATGCGTAAGGTCTGGTCTGAAGTCATCATTTCACTGACCGCATGACCTGCACCAAAATATTTACACAAAGTCCGGAAAGGACGATCCGTAACACCTGCCATGGGAGCAACAATTAAATTATTTGACAGTTGATATGGACCGATATACATATAAATTCATCACTTTTTCGACTGACATAGTATACTGCATCTGCTGTATAGGCTCATCCTTTTGGAACATGTTTTCATCATTATGAAAAAAACTCTTTTTACTTCGTCCCGGTTTAAATCTTTGAGTATTCTGGCTTTGTCTTTGAGCCTGGTGGCATGCGGCGATGGTTCTTGGTGGTCAAAAAACAATGAACCCACACTAGAAGAAGATCAGGTTAAACGTCTTATTCCACCCCGCGTCAACGATCGTAGTTCTTGGGCCAATGATATTTACGACATTACCGATCAGCTCGGTATTCCCCAAACCAAAGAAAATATTTGCAGTATTGTGGCTGTGGTGGATCAGGAATCCAACTTCGTTGCTGACCCGCAAGTTCCGGGTTTAGGCGAAAAAGCGGTGAAGGAAGTTCAAGATCGTCTGGATGAAAAATTTAAAGATAAATTGGGTGATACTCTTGGTGGAACAGTTGCAGGATATTTCCAGCAAGTTTTAAAAAATCAGCCGAGTCCTGAAAATAATTATTTAAGCCAAATGCGTCGTGTGAAAACCGAACGTGAATTAGATGAACTCTATCGTGAAATTTTTGACTATATGTCAAAACATTATCATGTCAGTGCCTTAACCGGTGCAGCCAAACTGGTTGGTCAAGACATGGGCGAAAAATTAAATCCGATTACCACTTTAGGTTCCATGCAGGTTCATATTGGCTATGCCAAGGAACATAAACGCCAAGGCGGCAATATGGCCGAATTACGTACCGACTTATATAGTCAATATGGCGGTTTGTATTATGGCATCCACCGTTTGATGATGTACCCTGCCGATTATGATAAAGCGATTTATCGTTTTGCAGATTACAACTCTGGCATGTATTCAAGCCGCAACGCAGCTTTTCAAAGCATGCTCAATGACTTGACGGCAACCGAACTTGATCTTGATGGCGATTTGTTGCTTTACACCAAAGATGGTTCAATCCGTTCTGCAGCCAGTCAGTCCGAACGCGAACTGATCAGTGTATTTGCAGCCAACAATATTCTGGTGACACCACGGCAAATTCGTTCTGACCTGAAAAAAGAAAAAGAGAAAAGTTTCGAAGATACGGCAACTTATCGTGCTGTAACCAAGTTATATCAAGAGAAAACAGGCAAAGATCCAATTTATGCTATCATGCCTGAAGTGGTCATTTCTGGTCCTAAACTGAGTCGTGATTATAATACCAACTGGTTTGCAACACGCGTAAACGGAAGATATCAATCATGTATGCAACGGGCAAAAAGAATAAAAATTTAGCGCTCTTTGATTTTGATGGAACCCTATGTAAAAAGGACAGTTTTACAGGGTTTATCTTTTACGCCTTATCTAAACGCCATATTGTCAAACAAGGCATTAAAATTTTGCCCTGGATTCAAGCTTATTATTTGAATGTCTATTCTGCACCTGCCATGCGTTCCAGATTGTTTCGTGCGATGTTTAGCAATGCCAATGCCTTAGAACTGCAACAAATGGCACGAGAATACGCAACAAGTTTAATGTCTCAATTAAATCGGCCTTTGCTTAAGCAGCTTAAGCAGCATCAAGCTTTAGGCGATGATGTGGTTTTGGTTTCGGCATCCGTCGATGTCTATCTCAAGCATGTCTGTGAGCTACTTAATATTGATTTAATTTGTACCCATACTGAACAAATCAATAATATCTATACGGGACAATACACCACACCCGATTGTAGTTCGGAACAGAAAAGACAACGAATTTTAGAAAGATATCATTTAGCTGATTATGCTGTGATTTATGCTTATGGTAATAGTCATGAAGATCAAGAGATGCTCGCGCTTGCTGATCATGGCTATATGGTGGGTGGGTCTGATCATTTGCCAAACATTTTAGATCATAAAAAATTGGCTTAATTGTTTTAATATTAAACATCAAATGCAATAAAAAAACCCACAATGGATTGTGGGTTTTTAGCTTTTGAAAAATTACATGTAGCGTTTAACAAGGCAAAAACCGGAAAGCCGCTGCAATTCATTTCAACATCTCGTTTCAAAAACAGTTGATAGCTTATATGCAAGTATGTGCAAATAGAAGCTTTTACAGCTCAACTTCATTCCAAGCCAATACTGTAGTTTTGATTGATCCACCACCCGCAAACGGATTATTAGGGTCACCTCCAAGGAAACTCGCATCATAAGTAATAGACATGTTACCACCACCATTAAGATTCATAGAAGCATTGCCAAAAGTATATGTACCTGGACTACTTCCCTGAATATTCGCTACATAGACTCCACCACGAATTGACGTGTTACCACCACCATTGCCATTAAATGACCCTAAAATGATTAGAACACCCTTGAAATCACACTGGTTACCATTTGGGGAATAATCACCACGAATAATGACAATGCCTGCACATGATGGAACAGAGTCAGCTAACTTACCGGATACACTTCCGTTAATATAAGTTACACCTGACGCATTCTTAATTGATTCAACCAATGCCATTACGTTATTTGCATCACCCCAAATACCCAAGTCGGTATTTTTCACACATGCCCCACTTCCAGTAGGGCAATCAGCACCCCCACTATAATGGTCTGAATCACGTCTATTGCTAGGTATACCAGTTAGCACAGTACTGGCACTCGAATTCATAGTCGCAATAGCAAGTTTATTTTGACCATCAATTTTAAAATTATTACTATTTTTACCGGTAAAAGAGCCAACTGTTCCGCCCAAAGTCAAAGCAGCTGGAAGGTCAGGTAATTTTACAGCACCAGGAAACTGCCCCTTAATCTTGATCTGATAAACGCTTTCGCCCAAAATTTTAGTCGTACTTCCACTGGTTTTGATTAAATTGCCCGTGACTTTTACGGTGACAATTTTATTGGTGTTATCCCAACATGGATTGCTTGCACAACCCACAGGATGTTTAGAAGGATCAATCCAGTAATATCCATTATTACCCGAATTAACCGTCAATGTCCCTGAGTTGGTCTTTGGAATACCGGCAGAGGTATTCCAGTTTTGTTGCGTTGTTCCCGTCGGCCACCCACCACCGGACGCTTTAAACTGACCGTTTAACCAAGTTAAAAATTGTGTAGCACCATCTTCGGCAGCATTAGTCGTAATGACTTTATTATTTATATTGGCGGTCATTTTATCTTGGAAGATCGTACCACGCATAGCATAAAGACTGATCATGGTCGCTGCAAATAACACCACCACGGTAATTATGAGGACAGAACCTTGTTGTTTTTTCATTTTTCTCAACTTCCATTAATTACTGTCGATGGCGATAGGATGAGATATTGATGTACCACATGTTAGTGTCAAATTCATCTGTTTCTTATTACCACTACTTGAAAAGGCATACTTCTGTATCGAAGCCAAGTTCTCAGTTGAGCTATTCGTATCGCCTGCCGCTTTAATTTTCCAATCCCCAAGGTTAGTATTCGGCTGGACAGTCACTGTTACTTCAGCCCCCTTACCCGCTATATAATTATTCCACGAAGAGGTAGTCGTAACTTTATTCGAAGAAAGCGTTATTTTTGTCAACACATCAGGACAATCAAATGTGACAAAATTAATTGTACTTGAAAGATTCTCACCACATCTCACTGTAAGGCTCATCGGCTGTTTATTTCCGCTAGGAAGCGTAAAAGTATTCGTGAGCTGTAGAGCATTAAAATCCAAGCTATCTTTTTGTATTTGCCAACCTGTAGTAGTAACATCACTAGCTACAACCACATTTTCACCTTTATCAGCAGTAATTGTTCTTGAAATAGCATTCCATTTAGCCGTGCTAAATCCAGTCCCAGAAACATTAAGGTTCGCCAGCATTGTGTCTACACATTGTGCTGTACCACCTGTTGTACCACCTGTTGTACCACCTGTTGTACCACCTGTTCCTGTTGACGGATTTACAAGGCTCGTTCCTCCTGTTGAAGCCAATTGAGTCATTGCCCGAAGGTGAGAGGTCGCAACAAAGTCAATAGTGGGCTGCTGAGCGCCGCCATCGTTTATACTCATTTGGGTTAATACACTGGTTATTGTTCCCCACACGCCATCAACAGTAGAATTGATTGCATCACTAGAATCTAAATACGGTTGATACGCTAAAGGGGTAGTACCAGTTCCATTTTGAATCCCATAAGCAAATTTTAATCCCGAAACATTTTTTGCTAAGGTAACGGTTTGTGTGGTTCCATCATTCAAAACAAGTTCACAAATAAGTTCATTGTCTGTATTTAGCTTAAATGTATTTACAGAGGAATGATTTGTCTCACCTAAACAATCTCTTTGTGAACTATCAAAATATACAATTAACTCATTATTATTTGCAGGGAATCCAAAGGAAGTGGCTTGTCTTACTAAGCGTGTAATCGTTGTCGAAGCAAAGCGAAAATTCTCTTGTGAACGGTCCATCACATCTTTTTCAAGAATGAGTTTCTGATTGGAAAACAAGACTGTGAATGCACCTGCGGTAATAATCAAACCTACCGTTAACCCCACCATAAGTTCAATCAGAGAAACTCCCGCTTGAGAGTATCGCTGACTTGCTATTTTTCTTTTCATACGATGTTCCCCCAATTAAACTTCACATTTTGGTACTGAAAAATAATAGATAAAGCTTTCTTTATCTGCTGGATTAGCTTCATACCATTTCGCTTTTTTATTTTCCCATTCAATCGTTATTTTATAACGTCGTTTGGTTGAATCAACTATTTCAAGATTTCCCAACCAGCCATTCATACGGTTATGTAAAGCAATCTGCTCGGTAGTCAGCCCATTAACAAAGCTACTTGTATTCCCCGTCACTTTCCAACGATTTTCCCATTGTGTTTTAATTGCATTAACTTTTGTCGTATCAGGTTGACCTGTACTGTTATCCAAAGAACAGACACTGGCCCACATTCTATCAATTAAATCATTGGCTTGAATGCTTGCAATCGTGCGCTGTGTTGTAAGCGCGCTCTGCTGCACAGATTTTATGTGTAACACCCCCAGCCCCAATAGCACACCAGCGGTGATAAACATCGCAATTAATGCTTCCAAAAGTGCAAAACCTTGTTGTAAGTTCATTTTTTGCATAAGTTAGCACCCCGATTTACTTTTAAACGCTCTACCAATGACTTCTACACACACAGAATAGGTATTTGCATCTGGAATAGTAACTGTTATTTCATGTTCAGCAGTTGTTGATCCGAAGGTGTTAAAGGTTATTGTTTCAGGACCAGTAATAGAAAGTTGAGAACTGTCAAAAGTCAATTTCTGAATAGGAGTAGTTGAACCAGAATGCGTAGCAATCAGACCAGTTGACCAATTTGTTTTGTTTGCTGATAGACAACTTGAACCATCAGAACTCCCACATACAATCACTGTTTTACCGAGTCGAATCGCTTCTGTTCGCGATTGTTGTAGAAAACTCAAAATATCTCCACTACTCGTATTCACTTTAGTATTGTGAAGCATCTGACTTAGATTTGGTGCTGCCAAAGTGGCAATGATTGCCAAAATTGCTATGGTAACCATCAATTCAATCAGGGTGAATGCGCTTTGTTTTTTCATTTCCAACACCCTGATGTTGTTGGAGTTTTTGTACCATCTTCCTTCAGTGTGAGCGTGCCACACATGGAATCATTTTGAGCACTGGTTGGTGTTGCTGTAATGGTGTAAGTCTGCGAGGCATTCGCGATACTGACTGAAATCGTATAATAGGCAGACACATTGCTAGGATTCTTTAAACTGGCAGGAATACTTGCTTCCGCTGGATAACTAAAACTCGCGTTATATTTACTTTCTAAATACTGGGCTAAACTTAACATTGCGGACTGTGCTTCTGTACGATGACTTGCCACAATATATTTCGTATAACTTGGGAGTGCTATCGCTGCTAAAATTGCAATAATTGCAACAGTGACCATTAATTCGATAAGTGTGAAACCTGACTGCTTAGAATGATGAATGATCTGTCTATTAGTATACATTTTATTAATCTCTTACAGTCTGTAACTATCTGTAAGTAAAATACCATAAAGTAATTAAGGTTTAATTTGTATAAATGCTCATTTTTTACTTTACAAACACCCCATCATAAATATAAATGATAATTATTATTATTTTACCTTGTATTTAAAATTAAAATAATCCTTACATTTAGCTCTCATAAAATATGTTAAATTAATAATTTAATTCTATTTTTCAATAGGATGTAAAAATTAAATAAAAAATATATGAATTTTTCAGCAAAATAGTTTGAAAGTGTTTTTATAACAAGATATGTATAACAGATTAATTTTTACGAACTTTTATTTTCAAAAATAAACAATAGCAAAAATGCTCAAAATAATAAATTTCATGTTTTTTTGAAAAAAATTCACCAATAAATTATAAAAAGTATTGTTTGAAACAGTCTACTGTATGAATTAAATGTTTAATCTATTCCTCAAATATAAAAAGTGACTCTTTCAAATTCACTTTTAGTTAAAAATTTGCCTAGATGAAAAAATCATGTCTTATCGCAATTCAAATCGCTTTTACAACTTTAATGATTCTTCCACCTATTTAAATTTATTTACTTCTTGAATGGAAAAGCGTATTTAGCAATACGTTTAATTACACTGCCATACTGCTTAAACAGGTTGGCATTATTATAATTTAAACCATATTTCTCACATACTGCCTGAACTTTAGGTGCCATTTTACGATAACGGCGTGCCGGAATGTCCGGATATAAGTGATGCTCGATTTGATGGCTTAAGTGACCGGTCAAAATATGGAATGCTTCTGAACCTGTCAAATTGGATGAACCACGAATCTGACGCATATACCAATGTCCGCGACTTTCATTTTCCAGTACCGTTTTCGGAAAAACCTCCACATCTTTAGTGAAATGACCACAGAAAATAATACTGAAAGTCCAGATGTTACGGATTCCGTTCGCAACTAGATTGCCGGTAAATACCGGTAAAGCAGCTGGACCTGCAATCAATGGAAAGAAAACGTAATCTTTAAACAATTGTTTACCGATTTTCTTTTGGAGTGGCTTCCACTCTTCTTTGAGTACCTGTTTACTCTTGCGCCCAAACCAAACTTTACCCAATTCCAGATTTTGAATGGCTACACCCCACTGGAATAACAGACAAAATGGAATCGCATAAATCGGCTGTAAAAGATAGCCTGGTTTCCAGCGCTGTTCAGGGAACAAACGCAGCAAGCCATAACCGATATCATCATCCATCCCTTTAATATTGGTATAAGTATGATGCTTGTAGTTATGGGTTTGACGCCAGTTATCTGCTGTGCCGACGATATCCCACTCGTAACTTGGGCCATGGAATTTAGGATCATTCATCCAGTCATATTGACCATGCATAACATTATGACCCAATTCCATATTTTCCATAATTTTGGCAAAACCAAGTAAGCCTGTACCTAATACCCAGGCCGGCGGAAACCAGCCAGCAAATAAACAGGCACGTCCAGCAATTGAAGCATAACGAATGGTTGAGTAAACACGACGGATATATTTCGCGTCTTTTTCGCCAATATCATCAAGCACTTCTTGTTTAATGGCATCCAGCTCACGGGCCAAATCATCTAGTTGAGATTGAGTGAGCTCACCATTTTTCGGATTTTTAAAATATTCTACTTTAACGGGCATATTCATGATTTTTAACTCACTTATAAATCAATGACAAGGTCAGACTGTGCTGAATTGACACAGATTTTCAATAAATTACCAGGTTCAGAATTTTGACTACCATTTACTAAGTCTTTAGTTGAACCTTCAACTTTATTACAGACACATTTATGACAAATGCCCATACGGCAGCCGTGGGTAGGTCTGATATTTTGCTGTTCCAGGCTGGTTAAAATAGACTGCCCTTTAGGAATGGCCAGTACTTTGTTTGATTTCAATAAGGTCACATTAACAAAGCCCATGTCCGAACTTTCAACGGTACTCATGCTAAAAGCTTCACTTTTAAAACTCTGGGCATGGGCAAATAACTGTTCAGCCTGTGCAACAAATCCGGATGGGCCGCAGGCATACACCAGGCTGTTTTCGATATTGTCCAACAAAGCCAGATGGTCCTGGTTTAAGCGTTTGCCCGCATTTTCTTCCTGGGTATAAAAAACCTGAAATGAGAAATTCGGATATTGTTCCGCAAGCTTTTCAAAACGCGCTTTAAAAGCTGCATCGGCATATTCTTTGACCCAATACAACAACTGGATAGGTGCTTGAGTCATACGATCCGTTTTAGAAAGCGCTTTAAGCAAGCTTAACATTGGGGTAATACCGCTACCCGCAGCGAGCAAGATCATCGGCTGAGCTTGTTCTGGTAACAGCATGTCCCCATAAGGCTGCCCAAATTCAAGAATATCGCCGACTTGTGCCTGCTCAACCAGCCAGGAACTAACTTTACCCTGATCAACTTTTTTCACTGTTAATAAGACATGTTGCGCATCAAGTTGGGTCAGACTATAGCTACGTTCATAGCGAACACCATTCACTTCCACAAAAACTGGATGATGCTGCCCTGCTTGCCCCATTTGAAAATGACGGTTCACTTGAATAGTCAAACTCATCATATTTTGTGCAGAATTTTCTTTTTGGACAATTTTGCCTAAGGCTTGATTGATTGACCAAAGCGTATTGAATTTCTGCAGCCAGAAATTGGCTGCGTGCTGATCCATAACGCTTTCAGCTAGTGAACTCAGGGGAGATTTTTTCATTTTTTCTACAACATGCATAGTCAGTACCACGCGATTGAATTTTAATTATTATACACATGTATATATATTTGTATATATATTTGTATTATTTCTAATCATTTCCCAAGTTGCACTGCAACCGCTATAATGTTTTTGTGTTTCTAATCCCTTGAAAAATATGAACCAGTCTTCAATCAAAAAAAGTGTTGATGCGCCTGTTGATAAACAGAATTTTGTTCATGAACCGGTGATCGTCCGTACCGTGGGTCGAAAAGCAACCATTACCAAAGAAGAGCTGTTTCAAGCTGCATTGAATTTAATTGGACCGCAAAAAAGCATCTCCTCCTTAAGCTTACGTGAAGTTGCACGTGAGGCAGGTATTGCTCCAAACAGTTTTTATAGACATTTTAAAGATATAGATGAACTTGCAATTGAATTGATTGATCGTGCAGGGATTGTATTGCGTCAAATTTTGCATCAAGCGCGTTTAAAGGCTTCTAAGGAAAACAGCATTATTCGCAGTTCAGTCGAAATTTTTATTGAACAATTAGATGCAGATGAAGGAAATTTAAGTTTATTATTGCGTGAAGCCTATACCGGTTCTGCGTCTTATAAAGCAGCAGTGCAACGTCAGCTAAATTATTTCCAGCAAGAGTTGCAGGAAGATTTAATTCGTCTGGAACGCCTCAATAACAATAGGCTTTCTCACCCCGACATTGCCGCTAAAGCCATTACCCAGCTGGTATTTAATATGGGTGCAACGGTCATCGATATTTCTGCGAAGGAACGCAAGGAAATTGCCGAACAAACCATGATCATGATTCGCATGATTATAGAAGGTGCACGTCATCTGGATGAAGCTCAAATTCGATAATCTTTAACGCGATTGCTCGTGAAGGATGCAAAATTGAATCCTTCACTTTTCCTTAAATACTTTGCTGTTTGGCAATCCTCTGCTTCACCCATTTGGCTGTGCTCTCCGGTTGCTCTAAAGGAAACATATGCCCACCTTCCACCACACTAAACTCAATTCCATAGATTTTTTTCATCCCTTGCGGTAAGCCCTGTTTATAAAAGTGGCTCTGTTTTGCGGTAATCAGATGTACCGGAACTTGAGGTGCTTTACGTGGAGTACGCCACCACCACGCAGGTACTGTTCTAAAAATTTCAGCTTCAACCGCTTTAGGAATAGTTAAGGTCGCGCCCCCTCTGCTTTGATCTTCTGTAATAGCATGGGCAAAATAATCATCAAAACACTGCTGATCAAAATTCTTGAACAAGCGGTTATTTCGCAAAGATGTATATGCTTCATCAAAACTGCACCAATGATCATTGCGTTTAAGCGTAATCGCGGCTGGCGTGATTTTATCCACGGCTTTTAATTTCAGCTTTTGCAAACCCTCAAAAATGGCAGATTTAGGTCCGATCACAAAAGGCGGATCCATAATCACCAACTGTGAAAACAGATCAGGACGTTTATAGGCCGCCATTAGAGTAAGCAAAGAACCAAATGAATGCCCCAAACCAATCACCTGCTGTTCTGGAAATTGCCGTTCAATGTCTGCAATTACCTGTTCAACCAGATAATGCCAGGTCAGAGTCACCGGATATCTGAGATCCAGACCAATCACCGAAATGGCTTTAAGATCAAATTCTGGTCCCAAACAGCGGAAAAACTTTTGATAGCTGGCCGAAGGAATCCCATTGGCATGGGTAAAATGAATCGCCTGTTTTCTGAATAATCCATCTGCCATATAAGCTACTCTTATTTTCATTTACATTTATCTGATTAACAGCATCGTAGCTTAAGGAAAAATAGACTGGGATGACATCCATAAATGCATGATTCACTGACTTGCAAGTCAGATGGCTTAAATACAGAATTCTATACAATAAATGATTTGACTGCTGCGGTTTATTTTCGCCAAACCACCAGAAACTGACTGCCTAAAAAAGTTGCTCCGCAAGTCGTCTTGTCCCCTGCAATCACCACCCCACGCCCTTTCACAGTGGTTGACTGTTTCGCCGCAATGGCTGACACAACCATTTGGCATTTTGGACAATAATGTTTCATACCATGCAAATGCACAGCGATTCCATTCATAATAAAAGAAGGATCACATTCCGAGATTATTCCGCCGTGCGACGTGCTAGAACCCATGGTAATTAAAGACTGAGCCATTGTTATTCTTCTTATATTTTATAAAAATTATTTTCTTATTCTAGCATGAGTTGAATTTTAAGCCAGATGAGCCACCACTGCCTCATCTTAAACATATAAAGCACCCGTAGGTGCTTTATATTTCAGTTTAAAATTATGGCTTAACCACGACCATCACCTGAATGGCTTCGGGTGTGACTGATAAACCATCCAGCAGGCTCAAGCCTTCTTTCTGGAATTTCTGCAAACGTGAAATTTCATCTTCACGGATGCTTGGGTTGAATTGCTTCAGGTAAGTTAAACGGTCAATTTCATATTGCCATTTATTGCCATACACTTCTTTAGCCTGCTGCTTAAAGTTCGGCAATGCAGCTTTGGCAATATCCAAGGCTTGTGCATAGCGCTGTTCAATGACTTCACGGCGTGCTTTCACCACCTGACGGCAGCTATTACCATCCAGGTGATGTAAATAAGGTTTCAGGATTTCCGGTGCAATCTTTTCAGACAGGTCCTGACCTTTTTCACTGAGCAATACGCGAATCAGCTGTTGTGGCAAGCTGGATGGCAAGTTCAATGCCTTCGGTGCAACCACATCCACCTTAAACCAGACTTCAATCAACACCGAACCTTGTGGCAAGGCTGCAGATTTTAATACCGCAACGTTGGTACTACCAAAAGCCTGGGTATTAATCATTTCCATCACGCTTTCTGTGAATGGATGTTCCAGCGTCAAGTATTGTGCATCTTCACGAACCTGCGCCTGATCACGATAGAAAGTTGCCGTCATGCCTTCTTCATCCAAAGACAAGCCCTGAACCTGCATTTGGTCGGTCGGCTTGATGATCACGGTACCGTTACTTTGCTCATCAAAATCGATATTGGTCGATGCCATGAAGCGTTTCATGAACATCGGCAAAGTGGTGTTGTCGTCGTAATCTTCAAGCGCCTGCACAATTTCCTGCGCCACGATTGGACGGCATGAGTTGTATTCCAGCAGACGGTCACGGCCTTCCTGCAATTCAGCCTCTAAAGCTTCACGCTGTACACTAACTTCTTCCAGTAAATCTTCAAACTGCTGGCCTAAATCTGCCAATAAACAGTCTTTTAACTTCACAATAAAGTTTTCTTGCAGGGTTTGTGCAGTCGGGGAAATATTGCTGAAGATATTCAGACCTTCGTTGTACCAGCGGAACATACGTTCTTGCGCTGTACCGACCAGATAAGGCACATGAATCTGAATCCGGTTTTCCTGACCAATACGGTCTAAACGGCCAATACGCTGTTCCAACACATCCGGATTCGCCGGCAAGTCAAACAGGATCAGGTCAGAGGCAAACTGGAAGTTACGCCCTTCTGAACCGATTTCAGAACACAACAGAATTTGTGCACCATAAGACTCTTCAGCGAAATACGCTGCTGCCTGGTCACGTTCAAGCAGGCTCATGCCTTCATGGAACATGGCGGTACGGATGCCGGCATGTAAACGCAGCACATTTTCCAGCGCTTCCACCACCGGACCACTACGTGCAATCAGCAAGACTTTTTTGTGCTTTAACTCGGTACGCAGGATTTCCATGAGCCACATCACGCGTGGGTCATGTTCCATCCACGAGCCATCCAGCTGAGCCTCTTCAGGCCACATCTGTTCACGCAACTTGCCGTCTTTCGACCAGTTGGCAGGCGCTGGCAAAGGTGCCGGTTGGCAATCACGGCCCGGAAAGCCCTGAATCGCTTCACGGGTATTACGGAACAAAATACGGCCGGTACCATGACGGTCCAACAATTCATGAATAGCACGGAAACGCTGTTCCGGCTCATCCTGAATGCCATGCCCCAACAAACCCTCGATCGCTTTTAAATGCCCTTCTTCCAAAGGCAGGTCTGACATCAGCACTTCAGCAATTTTTGCAGTCTGATGATACTGCTCTTCTTCATCGAGGAAGCGGTCGAGTGAACTAAAGCGTTGCGGATCGAGCAGACGTAAACGGGCAAAATGGCTTTCCACACCCAGCTGTTCTGGTGTTGCTGTAAGCAGTAACACACCCGGGGTTTTTTCCGCCAGTTCTTCAACCAGGTCGTAACGGTCATTACCGCCTTCTTCTTCGCTCCACATCAGGTGATGTGCTTCATCCACTACAATAAGGTCGAAGCCGGCTTCTAAAGCCTGTTCACGCAAATCTTCGTGATCGACCATCAAGTCAACAGAAGCAATGATGCGCTGCTCGGTCAGGAACGGGTTTAAGTCAGGATCATGTTCTTTGATCGAAGCGGTACGGGTCAAATCGAACAGTGAAAATTCCAGATTGAAACGGCGGCGCATTTCAATCATCCACTGATATTGCAGCGAGTCTGGAACCAAAATCAGGATACGTTCAGAACGGGCAGTTTTGAGTTGCTGATGAATAATCAGGCCCGCTTCAATGGTTTTACCCAAGCCCACTTCGTCAGCAAGCAAGACACGCGGCGCAAAACGCTGGCCCACTTCATGGGCAATATACAGCTGGTGCGGAATCAGGCCTACACGGGCACCGACCATGCCGCGCAGAGGACTGTTCTTCATGTTGGCTTGCATCAGCAAAGCTTCAATACGCAGGTCATACCATTCTTTATAGTCGACCTGACTGGCCAGCAAACGGTCAAGCGGTTTAGACAGCTGGATGGTCGCACCAATACGGGTTTCGTTGAGTGACTTACGTTCTTCTGAGCCATCTTCCAGATTGCGCACGACGTTATAGCGCACTACGCCATGACGGTCTTCCAGCGACTCAACTGTCCATTGGGTGCCTTCCTGATCCTGCAGTTCATCATTCACATTGAACACAATACGTGATAAAGGTGCATTGCTACGTGCATAGACACGTGTTTCATCACTTTTTGGGAATAAGATGCTAACCGATCTTTCATCTACGTCTATAAGAACCCCTAAACCGAGTTCTGTTTCCGTGTCTGATAACCAACGCTGACCAATAGCAAACTGATGCAATTTTTCCACCTTTATCTAAAAATGAGGACACTAATTTCAAGCCCAAAATCTGCTTGGTATTTGAGCAAAAAACCAGGTCTTTAAGCAATATATTTTGACATAAAGCCCACTAAAAAGTGCGCAAAATCTATGAGGATTAAAAAGTTTTTACTTTAAAAAGGAACTGGAGCATAAAACTCCATCAGCTGTTCTGTTTGCGGATGATAAAAACTTAAGTTTTCAGCATGCAGGCACAGACGCGGCATCATCAGTTGCTGCTCAGGAGTGGCATATAAAGTATCCCCAATAATGGGATGACCCAGATATTGCATATGCACGCGTAGCTGATGGGAACGGCCCGTAATCGGGCTAAGTTTGACCCTCGTCACCGCCTGTCCCTGAATTTCAAAATGTTCGATAGCCTGCCAATGTGTCAGTGCAGGCTTGTTATGATGGGGATCGGCAATATGTAAAGGAGGATGTTCGGGATCATAAACAACCGGCACATCAACCGTGCCTTCCCCTTCAAGATGCCCTGCCACTACGGCTTGATAGGTTTTGTCGGTTTGACGTTCCTGAAACTGGCGGGAAATGGTTTTTTGTCCCCATCTGCTCAGGCCAAACACCAGAATGCCTGAAGTATCCCGATCCAGCCGATGAATCAGTAAGGTTTTGGGTTCTATTTCTAATAACCGGTTGATCACGCAATCTTGTAAATCTTCGGTTTTGCCGGGAACGGTGAGTACACCTGCAGGTTTATGGATGACCATAAAATCTTCATCACGATGTATCAGATGTTCGGTTAGAAAATTACTCAATGTTCAATCCCAGGCTGATCGCGAAAACAAGGCGGCAATGATAGAAAGCTTGGCACAGAATTACAATGCACAATATTCGAATTGGTGACGGTTTTTCCGATTTTGCTCAAAAATTATTTCAATCTCGTGTTATGAACCTACTGATTGCAATACAAAGCTGACCAGTGCATGCAGGGTATTGTGTTTTAGGACATCTTCATACCTAATATTTGCTCCATGCGCCCGCCAAATACCCACCAACGTCACAATGGCTACAGAATCCAAACCGTATTGTTTCAGATCAACCTCAGGATCAATTTCTAGGGCATCCATGTTCAGTTGCTCTGCAACCGCGAGCATAATTCCCTTGGTGGAAAGCACATAATGGGATGGTGCACTTAAATCCCATAGCCGAGTCAAACTATAGCTGTTCATGTGATGCAAGCCCTGTGCCGAAATGTTGTCAATCCATTGAATATGCTGTTCCTGATTCGACAATAAAATCGCATCATCCACTACACAGATTTGCTCGGTGACACTTTGCAAATGTGGCAATATTTGCTTGAGTATCGGCGTGACCTGCCCCGCAAAAATCAGCTGCGGATGCGATGATGCATATTCACCGAGTTGCTGCATGCCCTGCATCAGGTCATCGCCATATAAGTCGACAATTGGAATATCTAAAGCTTTAGCTTTATTAGTGATCTGAACCAGATGAGTCATCAGGTCACTGTCTTGTATGCCTGCCATCATCCTTATGTTTTGCAGTCCCACTAGTACCAGCACAGATTGTGTTGAGGATAACTGCCATTTGGCTTGGGAGGGAGCAAACTGGATTTTTTTGGGCATTGGGTACAGCATGGGAAAGAATTTTTCTGATCTATGCGAATAAAAACTATGCTAGCTTAAATAGCTAGAAATGGTAAGTATTATACTCTACACATGACACATGTACGATAATGAAATTACTACTTTGGAGTTACATGCGTATTTCGTATAACAGCCATTATGTTGCATAAAATGTGATTTGAGGGAAAAATCAAATATTGTTAGTGTATTTTATATGAATCTCTCTTATTCATTTTATATGCCAGTTACAGTCATTATGTATTCATAAGTCAATTTGAATGCTTATATACCAAGCTAAAGCTTAAATAAGTTATTTTTGGGGTGGTCTAATATTGAAAAACAATGGTAGACCATGCACTTGAATAGCTTATTGGATGAACTAAGTGTTATCTGGAGCGGGGTTTATACGTTGTTTCTTGTAGAACAAACTTTGCATAAGGTTTGCAGTTTGCATCACTATATTTCTGAATTTCATCTTTGGTTTGAGAATTCACATAAGCTTTAACTAAGTTTCTATAGTTCCACAATCTATCCCAAAATAGGTATGTTGGCATAGACGGTATAAGTTCATCTTGAATAACTAAAGAAGCATATTGAAAAGCACGACTTTGATCTGGTGATGCTAAAAGATATTTTTCAATTTGATTAAATCCAAATACTTCATAAGTTGTACCCTCCATTTCATTATAATAATAACCTGAGCTTGGTCTTATTTCTAATTTTCTGACATATTCAGCACAAGTATAAATAACAAAACTACGATGTATTTCATCAATATTTGGAATTGTAGGACGCATAGATTCTACAAGTAATCTATCGTGTAGGATGCGGTCTGATTCTTTGAATGATTCAGTAATTCCAGCCATATATTCTGCATGTTGCATCTTTGCATATTTTGATCTTTCATCTCTTAATTTCTGCAAAAAATCCTTTTTTAGTTTTTCATTTATTTGGTAATTAGGATGAAATTTATGCCTATGAGCGAGTTTTGTTTGTTCATCAAGATGGTCAAAGTACGGTTTATATTTTAAGTCTAGCTTTGTTTCAGGTTTTTTTCTTCTTACCATGTCGCCAAGATAATTGAAATACGCTTCAGCTTTTTCTATACCTCCCTCTTGTTCAAATATAGTTTTTCTAGCTTCCTCTGGATCAGATGATTTTGAAATGGAAGTTGCTGCAATCCCAATACTTTGCTCTGCATCTTTCTTAGTACCATCAGTAATAATAATCATTGGTACATCAGCTATTGCTGAGTTGTGTAAAAGCATTAAAGCGGTAAGAAAAAAATATTTAAGCATCAACTGATTTTCTTTAATTTATATATTAGGTTATTGAATAATAATATGTTTAATCTATCAATACTATTATTAAAAGTTAATAATTTTAAACGCTGTGAAATATAAAGAGGGATCAATACTCACCCATAGAACCGTATCAGGTTTATCGCAGACTTTTTATTTAAGTTCGGCGACCTGACTTAACAGCTTAATATGATCATAGTACATTGCCTTAAAATCAAAAGGTGAAACATAACCTAGTGCACAATGTACACGTTCCTTATTAAAACAATACGATTGGTATAACTGAGCTAAAGTCTTTTTTCATTCACATGTACCAAAAACTTCTCAATCGCTACCTGCGCAATCTCAGCATCCTGAAAAGACTTCACCCCAGACACACCCATTGCACCCACTAACTGACCTTGATACAAAATCGGTTCACCACCTTCCAGCATGCCAGAGAATGTATCCATAGTCAGGAAGCCCATTTGACCGCCTTTAATAATATCTTCAAATAGTTTGGACGGACGGCGACTCATTGCAGAACATTTTGCTTTTTCTAAACATAAATTTGCTGTCATAGGCGATGCGCCATCCATACGCTTCATCGCTAACAAATTTCCTGTTTCATCTACTACTGCGATGCTGACATTAAAACATTGTTCAAGTGCATATTCATAGGCCTGATTCAATAAAAACTCGGCATCACTTAAAGTCAAATAATGTTTGGTTTGCATGAATAAATATCCCTAATTTTAGAATTTAATCTCCCCTAACCCCTCTTTAAAAAAGAGGGGAACTCCAATATAAAAATTCTTAAAATTCACTCCTTTATCAAAGGAGGGTTAGGGAGGATTTAAAAACTTAAGCTTTCATTTCAGCAAATGTTTCTTTTGCAGCTTGAATGGTAAATTCAATATCTTCATCACTGTGTGCAGCAGAGATAAAACCTGCTTCGAATGCAGAAGGTGCAAGGTTTACACCACGTTTCAACATGCCGTGGAAGAATTTACGGAAAGCATCAACATCACATTTCAGCATGGAATCGAAACTGGTGATGTCTTCCTGATCTGTGAAGTACAGACCGAACATACCGCCCACTTGTTGAGTCTTGAATGGAATGCCTGCTTCATCGGCAGCCGCTTGTAAACCGGCAAGTAATTTTTCGAGTTGCGCGGTTAATTTTTCATAAAAACCTTCAGCCCGAAGATGCTTGAACATCTCAATACCTGCACGCATCGCCAGCGGATTCCCTGACAATGTACCCGCTTGATAGACCTTACCTAAAGGTGCAATGCATTCCATCACTTCATGTTTACCACCAAACGCACCGACTGGCAGACCTGCACCAATAATTTTACCCAAAGTGGTTAAATCAGGTGTTACGCCATAATGTGCCTGCGCACCCCCCAAACCGACACGGAAACCGGTCATCACTTCATCAATGATGAATACTGAACCGTGTTCGTCACATACATCACGAATCGCTTGCAGGAAGCCATCAATTGGTTTCACCAAGTTCATGTTGCCAGCTACCGGTTCAACAATCACCCCTGCAATTTCAGAACCGAATTTAGCAAAGCATTCTTTCAGGGTGGCAATGTCATTGTACGGCAAGGTTAAAGTATGTTTGGCAAAGTCGGCAGGAACACCAGCAGAAGTCGCTTCACCCTCACCACTGGTTAATAAACCTGAACCGGCTTTAACCAGAAGCGAGTCTGAATGACCATGATAACAGCCTTCAAATTTTACAATCTTGTCACGACCCGTATAACCACGTGCCAAACGGATTGCGGTCATGGTCGCTTCAGTCCCTGAGTTGGTCATACGCACCAACTCAATAGACGGCATGATCTCACAAATAATGTCTGCCAAAGTGGTTTCATGAACTGTTGGTGCACCAAAGCTTAATCCATCCACAGCAGCATTTTGCACGGCTTGAATAATGTCAGGATGGGCATGACCCAGAATCATCGGTCCCCATGAACCCACATAGTCCACATAGCGTTTGCCATCCACATCATACAGATAGGCACCTTGGGCTTTTTCAATAAATACTGGCGTACCGCCTACGCCATTAAAGGCACGTACCGGTGAATTCACACCGCCTGGAATATGTTTGCTGGCTTGTTTGAACAGTTGTTCTTGCTTTGGAGATAAGCTCATAGAGACACTCAACTAAAAATTAAATCAATAAGCAATAAGGTTTTATGCTAAGGCTGTAGTTTTAAACAATGCAGACCACTCGTCTAAACGCTCTGGAATCGCGTGCATCGGACGACCTAATATATCACTGATTACCGCACAATAATCTGCACCACATTCAATCACCTGCTGGGAATTTTCAACAGATAAGCCACCAATGGCACAGATCGGCACATTTAATTTTTCTTTGGCCAGTTTTAAGGTGTCCAGACCAATATTACCTGCTTCAGGCTTAGACTCGGTCGCATAGATAGCTCCAAAAGCCACATAGTTTGCACCATCGGCAATTGCCTGTTCTGCCAATTCCAGTGAATTGTTGCAGCTGCGACCAATCAGCACACCTTGCGGCAAACGCGCAACCGCTTCCTGAATCGAGCCATCATCCTGCCCCAGATGCACACCTACGCCGTATTTAACCGCAGTTTCAAGGTCGTCATTAATCACGAAAGGCACACGATATTCAGCACACATGGCTTTCATATATTCAATTTCATAAATTTGGTCTTGTTTGGCGACTTTTTTACGACGGTATTGCAATACTGAAATACCGCCATTGGCCATTGCCCCTTCAAGCTTAGCCAATAAAAGTTCTAAAGGATCGTCATTGGTAATCAGATATAAACCGCGCATAACATACTGCCAAAATGAAAACTGCCCTATTATAGGCATATCAGGGACAAGATTCAGCGGAACTGGCTTAATTCCTTATAATTACTCTACATAAATATGCAAAAAATCGGAAAACCCAGCCCCCAACAACTGTAATTTAAATATTGTGAAAAAATACCTATTTTCAGGGATAGATCATAAGGGTATTAGCCGGTTTAATAAAACGGCAGAACAACAATAAATAATAAAGACAATATAATAATAAAATTTGGAAACTTGATTAGATTCTCTAATTCTTGGTTATAAAACGCACTTGAGGAAGCGAACGAAGAATTAGAGAGTCGCCCTATTTTTTATCCGGGTATTCCAGCCAACATTACATCCTCCTTTCAATCCTGATGACTCCTCTTTTAGTCCATGATGAATGTTGATATTTTTTAAGCTGAGCTTTTAATGTACCGCCTGCATAAAAAAAGCCTAGAGAAGGTCACTCTAGGCTTGGAAAACTTTAAGATTGAGGACAGGCACGAAGTAAAAATTCAGCTTCCTAAATGTCTGTTCTATTAATAAAATATTCACTCTAGCATTTCAAGACAAAATTAATTTTATTTCTACATTTTTTATGAAAATAATCACAAAATGGTGATTTTTTGTCTGAATGGTATAAATAAGCCGCAATTCAACCTGGTATTTTATCTTTAGAACGATCTTGCAAACTTAAATTGCCGCGTAATACATCGGCAAACATACGCCAATCTGAAATAAAACTATACAGCGGCTGTTTAAAACTGGCCGGTTTGTTTTTTTCAAAGACAAAATGCCCCAGCCATGCACAGGCATAGCCTGCAACCACACCATATAATACATATTTGGCCTTTTTATGGCGTATAGCTTTAGTCACACAATATAAGCCGATACTGCTGCCCACCACATGCAAACGGCGACTCATGACATTACGGTGCTCAGTCAAATAAAACCGATAGAATTCATGATAGTTTTGAATCGGCAACTGAAATTCCGGTTCTGGATGATGTTCAAATTTGAGCTGGATTGTTGTATTCATGGTCATAGCCCTGCATATTTTGATTTAAGTTAGCGCATATTTTGTTCAAATTGAAGTGTTAGCTCTCATCATTTTTTTGATCATTTGCAAAGCAACCAGGCAAGAATCTGTTCGTCAAGTCTTACATCAAAAATCATTTTCGCTACAATCAGGAGCCTAGAATGAACAATACAATTTCCGGCGCTATAAAAGAACAGATTTCATAACGCATTTGTAAGCTATCGATGATGACGAGTTGTATTGCTGACATCGCATCACAAAATTTGGATGAAAAATCATGGTTGAAGTTGAATTAAAATTTCAGATTCCTGAAGCAAGACGCAATGCTTTACTGAAGGCATTGGATCCTAAAAAATCTGAAATTATTCAACTGAAAGCCAAATATTATGACACCTCGGAACGTTTACTGTCACAGCATGGTGTGGCCTTAAGACAACGTCTCGAAGGCACGCGCTGGATTCAAACCCTGAAAGCTGCCGGTAAAAGCCATTTGCACCGTTTTGAGCATAACCATGACTTAGGCGAACTGGAACAGGCACCGCAGCTGGATTTATCCATTTACGCGCAGGATGCCGAAGCGCAGCACATCCTGAAAAATGCTTTGGGCGAGGCACAGGATCAGCTTAAATTGCAGTTTGAAACCGATATACAGCGGATCTTTCGCGTCATTCATTTTGAAGAAACCGAAATAGAGGTCAGCCTAGATGTCGGTGCAGTAAGGACTGAAACAGCACACAGTGAAGTGCATGAAGTTGAGTTTGAATTGAAATCAGGCTTGGTCCAGTCACTTCTCGCCTTTAGCTTTGAATGGGTAAAGAAATATCATCTTTGGCTGGATGTGCGCAGCAAGGCCGAAATCGGCAATCTTTTGGCCATCCAGCAACCCGTCAGTCCGGCAAAATTGGCCAAGGAATTTAACTTAAGTAAAAAAGACCCCGCCAATAAAAACTTGCGTCTGCTGATTACCCAGCAGTTACAGCATTTACTGCCGAATATCGCGGCCATTTCTGCCGGTGTTGCCGAGAAAACACATATTCAGCAAGCACAAATTGCCCTGGATCATTTGCATTTGACCCTGTCTTTATTTAAAGACTGGAATGATGCAGTTTCAGACAAATGGGCGACGCAACTGGGCGCATTTAAGCATCAGTTTGATCATTTACAGCATTTGCAGCACATGCAGTCAACGCTAGGTGCTTTTTTACAGAATCCGAATACTGCATCGAATTTAGCCAAAGATATTTTGTATGCCAAAGAAAAGTTGGCCAATCTGGTTCGTTCAACGCAAAACGTCCATCATTATCTGGAATTATTGATGTTTGGCTTAGAGCCTGAGGATAAGCCGCAAGCGCATGACTTAAAGTGGTTCGCGCAAAATACCCTGCAAAATCAATATAAACAGCTGCAAGAGCATCTTGCGAATGCCGATATTGCCAATTTTGAAAGTCTGGATCAGTTAGCCACTAAAATTCATGAACTGAAATTTAGCTTCCCGATTTTAACCTCGATTTATGATGTCAAGAATTTGCAGAAATACAGCAAAGCCTTGAATGATGCTCAACTTGCAGCCAGTGAATATCAGATTCTGGCCTCTTCTGCCGAGTATATTCAGCAAACTGAACTTGAAGCCAGTGACTGGTTTGTTTTGGGCTGGCTGACAGCGAAACAGGAAGTGTATGCACAAAAGCTGCTTGAAGCGACGGAACAATTCCTGGTGAGTCGTAAATTTATTAAGTAACAAATAAAGCAACAAAATTAAACCAGTCAAATCAAAGCGTATGGCATGATCTTTTAATGTACCCTAAGAGTGGGGTGACATACGCTTGATCTACTTTCTGGCACAACCCTACTCTTGTTTCGATACTGGCTTACCATGATATTGGCTTACAATAATAGCCGTTTACAATAAAAGTCATGACCCTATCGGATGATGAAGCGTCAGGAGTTTTAACATGCTCGAAGTAGAATTAAAATTTCAGATTCCCGCATCAGATCAGGAAAAGCTCTATCAGCTATTCTTGAACAAGAATGCTCGCTTGATTTCTTTATATGCAAAATACTACGACACGCCCGAACGGCATTTAGCTCAAAAAAACATTTCATTACGGCAACGTCTTGAAGACGGTCACTGGATACAAACTTTAAAAGCACCCAACGATCATTCCTTGCAGCGCCTTGAACTGGAAACCGATTTAGGCAAGCTGGAAAATCCAGGTTTGGACCTTGAGATTTACCAGTCGCATGCAAAAGCAAAACAATTGCTGCAAAAGGCTTTGGGCAAACAGGCTAAAAACCTGACGGTGCAATATGAAACGGTCGTGCAGCGTCTGGTGCACGTGGTTCATTTTAACCGTTCAGAAATTGAGGTAAGTCTGGATCGCGGCGAGATTCGCCATAACGATAAGAAATTGGCAATTTATGAAATTGAGTTTGAGCTTAAACAAGGTTCTGTTCAAGATCTGCTCAAGTTTATTCACCCCTGGGTACAACGATATCATTTATGGCTGGATGTGCGCAGTAAAGCGCAACGTGGAGATTTGCTGGCACAGGATTTAAAAATTCCTCCCGCTCAGTTTGCAAGTCCGCTCAAACTGAATCCACAGGACTCGACTGATCACGTATTGAAGCAGATCATCAATAATACCTTGCAACACCTATTGCCGAATGCATCTGCGATTGCTTCCGGACAGTATGATAGCGATCATGTTCACCAGACCCGGGTTGCCATTCGCCGTTTAAGAAGTGCCTTGCGTGTGTTTGGTGACTGGTCCAAAGATGTTCACCCAGACTGGCAGGAACAACTGACTCAGCTGTTTCGCCAACTGGGGTCAACCCGTGACCGCGATGCCTTGAGTGAAGGACTTTTACCTCAGCTCGAACAGGCCGGTGCCCCTTTTGTCCAGCTTCCTCGTACGCCTGAAGAATCCGGCATTCCGATTGATGAATCTTTACGTTCTTCAGACTTTGTAGAACTGATTCTGCATCTGCTGCGCTTTGTCGATCAGCCAAGTAAAAAGCAGAAAAAAGCGGGATTAAAAAAAGATATCGCAAAAAAACTACAAAAATTGCATCAACAGATCTGCAAAGATGCCGATCAATTTTTACAGCTGGATATCGAGTCACGGCATCGTACCCGCAAACGGGTCAAACGCTTGCGTTATTGCGTAGAATTCGTTGCCTCGCTTTATCCTGCTCAAGATGTAAAGCGCTATCTCAAAGATTTAAAACCCGCCCAGGAAAGTTTGGGACAGTATAATGATTTGATGGTGGCTGAAGCGCTGTTTCAGGATATGGTGCAACGTAAACAAAAACTCTGGTTTGCCTTAGGCTGGATAGCCAACGAGAAAGAATCCGTGTTGCAACAGGCTCAGCAGCATTTAGAGGATTATTCTAAAACCGCTACTTTCTGGTAAGGGGCAAACGCAAAGCCAAGATTAGCGGTATTTGCCAAATATTTTCCAGGTTCCATTATCTGCCAATGGATCGCTATAACTGTCATTGCGCTGTTTGCGCGGCTTGTCACGGGCATCTACCAGTTCAAAATGCGGCTCTGTACTCAGCACAATGCCATTTACATAAAACCGCGTGCGTGTGTACTCACTTTGTCCATGCTGGAACACATAAGTGCGCAAATCGATGAATTCACGATGAGCCACCAACGCTGCGGTATCATCACTTTCCAGCCAGGCACGCATGGCCTGAATCTGCTCAGGTTCAAATTTCCCGCACTTATCGAGCAGGCTGGCAATCCCCCGAAAGGTTTTGGACTCTTTGGCACGGGTTTTGTTAATCCGGATGCGGTCGACATGAAAATAAAATAAAGGCAGATTCAAATGGCTGGGCAAATGCACGGCATCCAGGGTTTCATCTTGCATAAAGGGCTGAAACAGGTCTTGTGCCCTTTCAATTAAGCCGGTCCATTGCCGGTAATATTCGTCCACTTCTTTTTTAGAGCCATAATAAATAGGCAAGCCCTCTACATTGGCCAGATTTGCTGGTGGCCAAATATTCTGACGCAGCAAGGCGATGTCACTTTTTAAACTTTGTACGGCAATGGCATCTTGCATTGGAGTATCCATTTCTATGCTTAGGCTATTTTTAGATTAAGCCAAAGGTTTAGTTTCTGCAAGGCTTTGCCTATAATAAGCGATTAGATCGTTTTTGCAGGAAAAGTTCATGGTTCAAAAGATTGAAGCAACAGATGTAACCGAAGAAGAAGCGTTAAATGCTGCTTTTTTTGAACGTGCTGATGAATTTATTAAACAAGCCAACGAATTTTGCCGTGTCGAAAAAGGTTCAGCCGTGAAACCTGCTGAAATGCGCGGACAAGTCAGCGCTGCCATGCTGTTTGCCACTGCCCGTTTTAATACCTGGGTCGCAGCCAACAATTTTAAAGATGGCAATGAAATGCGTGATGCCAAAGATCAGGTCATGTCTTACATCATGCAGCAGTTCCAGATGATGCTGGAAGACAATTATGATGAATATTGCGAACAGTTTGAAAATTATCTTCGCTTTCGTCGCAATGAAGAATTTCATGCCAACAAACATGACCATGATCATCAGCACTGATCAGAAGTTTAAAAAGCCCTACGGGGCTTTTTTTATGTGCTGAGTTTTTGGATGAAAGGTCATTTAAAGTCAGGGCTCTTTACAGTATGGTTAAATAACAGAGACTTGCTGAATTAAGGACAGAAATGCAAGCGCTGGATTTTGCAATTATTGATGCACATATTTACCAATGGGATCCGTATAACACGCCCCATGCTGCCGCGTTGGCGGTCAAATTGCTGGGCAAACACCCTTACCTGCTCGACAAAGCGGTCCGCATGATGAATGCTGATGATCTGATTGAAACATTAGGCCTGACCCACCATGTGACAGCACCCTATTTGCCTGAACACTATGTCGAAGATATTGGTCATTATCAGATAGAACAAGTGGTGCATGTCGAAGCCAGCTGGCATAAAAATAAAGGTAAAGGCGTGATTGGTGAAACCCGTTTTATTGAATCACTGCCCTTTAACGCAGAAACAGTCAAACTCGGTGGCATTGTTGCAACTGCCGATCCACGCGACAGCAATTTCAAGAAGATTTTGCAACTGCATAAAAAAGCTTCGCCGCGCTTTAAGGGCATTCGTAAAATGGCGGCAGTACATGAAGATAAAGGAATTCGAGCCTGGGCAGATGAACCACATTTATACCGCAATAAAAATTTTTAAAGGGCTTTGAAGCCCTCGCGCAAAACAATTTAAGCTTTGATGCCTGGGTGTATTCCACACACTTAAGTGATGTGATTGCATTAGCCCAGCAGTTTCCGGAAACTTCTATTGTGCTGGATCATTTTGGCACACCTGCCGGTCTTTTTTGGCCATGTCGGTGCTCTGACCGGCTTAACCAAAGTCGCGCGGGAAAACATTCTGGTACGCTGGCAGGAAGATATTGCCGAGCTGGCCAGCTGTCCGAATGTTTATACCAAGATGTCGGGCATGTTTATGCCTGTGCTGGGTCATCAGTTCCATAAACAAAACCGACTGGCCAGCAAACAGGAAGTGTATGATCTGGCCTTTCCAATGATCGGCCATGTATTGCAATACTTTGGTAGTTACCGCGTGATGTTTGCCTCCAACTTCCCGATGGATCGGGTCAGTACCGCACTGCTGAACATTATTGATGCCTTTAGTAATGCGGTTGTGGCCTATAATCCTCATGAATTGGAACAGGTATTCCATCATAATGTGAAGCAGTTTTATCGGCTTTAATCACCTCTCCCTGGCCCTCTCCTGAATGGCATAGGTATCTACACATCTTTAGGTACCTAATGCAATGGTTGCGATTTCATTCAGTTCATCTATTGAATATTCTGAGAGCAGTTGAAGGGTGCTCAGTAAAATGGAAAGTCCTGCCAATATGGCAGGCGCACTTTCTATCTTGCCTCTTTTCTGCTGTCTGCCTGA
>NZ_JACHVD010000023.1:0-3319 GCF_025377055.1 Acinetobacter sp. T_3_1
CGTTCAGCGAGCATTTCTTGAAGTTCACGATAGCTGATGCCATATTTACAATACCAACGAACAGCCCAAAGAATGATTTCACCTTGAAAGTGCCGACCGTGGAAGGGATTCATCTGCTGTATCTCGAAATAAATAAGATATTTAGCTTATCATGTCAGCCTATTTGCAACAGTGCCTCATGACTACTATGTCTGTGAAACAACAACAGATAAGCAAGCGCATAATTGGGTCTATGACATCGAGTCTAATTAATCAAATATATTTTTATTCAGTGAGTAAAATTATAACGAAGTTTCTGTAATGGACAGATATTAAAAAGCCCCCTTATTCAGGGGGCAGGTTGTATAGATATAACTATACTTATAAAATTTTAATTTTGTTATAGATATTAAATTACCAATAGCCCAGCATCTTCCACCAAAGTCCGCCCAATACAATAAAAATAGCTATATTGATAATGCTCATAGCAAAACCAGCTTTCCACCATTCACCAAGCGTTGTATAACCTGAACCATAAATAATAGGGGATGTACCTGTCGCATAATGAGTCAGCGTCATCATAATGCTTGATGCTGCTGCCATAATCAGTGCAAAGAACATTGGAGGAGCACCTAGTGCGATACCTGCAATGTAGAATGCTGAAAACATAGCGGTAATATGTGCAGTAGTACTGGCAAAAATATAGTGAGCGTACATATAAGCAAATAGTAAAAGCATGGAAGCAGGAACCCACGTTAAGCCAAGCTGTCCAATGCTAGTTTGTAAAACACCAGAAAACCAAGCGATTAAGCCGAGCTTATTTAAAAAGGTCGCCATCATGACCAATGCAGCAAACCAAGTTACTGTATCCCATGCACTCTTTTGAGTTAAGACATCATCCCAAGTTAAAACTCCTGTAAGCAGAAGGAGTGATAAACCAATAAACGCGGTTGTAGTTGGGTCTAAAGTCCACATATCACCCAACAACATGGCAGGAATACCTGCCCAGAGTAATAATAAAATTCCAAATACAGCCAACATAATCATTTCATGTAAGGTAATGGGACCCATTTCTTGTAAACGGTCTTTGGCAAATTGTGCAGCATTTGGTGTTTTTTTAATTTCAGGTGGGTACATAAAGTAAAGCGCAATCGGCATAAATGCTAATGCAACAACACCTGGTAAAACCATTGCTAATGCCCATGTGGTCCAACTCAAATGGATTTGACTATTGGTCGCTTTCGCAATGAGTTCAACGACTAAAGGGTTGGGTGCAGTAGCCGTAATAAACATGGCAGAAGTAATAGGATTTGAATGGTAATTGACCAAAGCAAGATATTTACCAATTTTACCTTCAGTGCCTTTTTCTGGATCTGAGTCAAAACTCGTTGCAATCGAGCGCACGATAGGGTGAATAATTCCGCCTCCACGTGCTGTATTACTTGGGGTAACAGGTGCAAGAATGAGTTCAGATAATGCAAGGCTATAGCCAATACCAATGGTTCTTTTACCCCAAACTGCAATAAAGTAATAACCTAGTCGTGCACCTAGCCCTGTTTTTTGTAACCCTTTTGAAATCATGATGGATATACCAATCAACCAAATAAGAGGGTTAGCAAAGCCACTTAAAGCATCTTTGATGGCATCGCTAGGGTTATCTGCTGTTACTCGGGTAATCGCGACCAGTGCTATCGCGATAATCGAAATTGCACCAATAGGCATTGCTTTACCAATAATGGCTGAAATAACACCAATAAACATCGCAAATAGAAGCCAAGCATTTGCAGAAACATCTTGCGGAATTGGAATGAGAAACCAAATAATAAGGGTAAGTGATACTGAAATTATGGTTGGTATGAGTTTGAATCCCATTGAATCGTACTCCAAAAATATAGTTATTATGGGCTTTGTTGCATAAACATTCAAAAGCTGAGTTCTCCCCAATCCATTCAAATTTAAGACACAACTTGGGTGCGAGGTCTACCTAATTCCGTAAATCTATTCAGAACTGCCACACGCGCATGAATTTCATTGACCTGACTTTGAAAATGTCTTGCCGTCAGCCTATCANCTAATTCCGTAAATCTATTCAGAACTGCCACACGCGCATGAATTTCATTGACCTGACTTTGAAAATGTCTTGCCGTCAGCCTATCACCTAATAATTTGATGCAATGCATCTTGGTTTCCACCAAACTACGACGGTGATAACCCGACCATTTTTTCCATAGGGTTCTGCCTAAATGTTTAACCGTTTGAAGTAACTCATTTCGTTCTATTGAACTTATTTTAGAATCTTTCCAGGGCTTGGCATTCTTTCTGGGTGGAATTACTGCATGTGCTTGACGATCTGAAATCACTTTTCTGCAGCACTTCGTGTCGTACGCGCCATCGGTATAGACAGAATCTATTCGCTCATCTAGTGGAATTTGATCCAGTAAATCACCTAGTACTTGTGAATCACTGACATTATTTGTAGTAAGCTGAACGGCACGTATTTGCAGTGTTTCAGCATCTATACCAATATGCAGTTTACGCCATTGCCGACGGTATTCAGGCTGATGTTTTTTACGCTTCCATTCGCCTTCACCTAAAAACTTTAAACCCGTAGAGTCGACAAGTAGGTGTAACCCATCATGACTTTTCTGATAGCTTATCGCAATATCAATATGCNGCAGTTTACGCCATTGCCGACGGTATTCAGGCTGATGTTTTTTACGCTTCCATTCGCCTTCACCTAAAAACTTTAAACCCGTAGAGTCGACAAGTAGGTGTAACCCATCATGACTTTTCTGATAGCTTATCGCAATATCAATATGCTTTTGTCGTCTACAAAGGGTGGAGTAATCTGGTGCTGTCCAATTCAAGCCACAGAGTTTAATCAGGCTTTGAACAAAGCCAGTAACCATACGTAAAGAAAGACGGAATAGAGATTTGATCATTAAACAGCATTGAATCGCTGTATCGGAATAAGTTTGATTTCGTCCTTGCTTGCCTTGTGGTTGTGCATACCATTGCGTCTTAGGATCAAACCAGATTGAAATATTTCCTCGCTTGATTAAAGCTTGGTTATGCGAGGACCAATTGGTTGTACGATAGATTTTAGGTGTAGGCTTCTTCATCTGGAAATTATATTACTGAAGAAGCCTTCAAGAATAGCTTTGTGCAACAAAGCCAAATCGATCAAATAATCTGGTGTTTTTGAGTAATAAAGTTAAATACTAAGTAATAAACAATAATACTTGGTAATAAAGTTTCATCCCAATTTTCAAAAAAAGAAAATATATTCATTATTTTCAGTATATTGAAATATTGGTATGAAACTTTTTTATTTTAATAG
>NZ_JACHVD010000023.1:3373-28767 GCF_025377055.1 Acinetobacter sp. T_3_1
CTTTTTTATTTTAATAGAATTATACTTAGATTAGTTTTTGCGTATAGTATGATACTTTAATAAATATCATTTAAATTTAATATCAATAAAATAAAACACTTACACACAACATAGTATGACACTTTATTGCTTTCATATATAAAATTGGCAATTCATTCAAAAAACAGTAACTCGGATTATTAAAAGTCTTGTTATCCAAAAAATGAATAATATAAGGAAAATAAGGTGAATATCATTCAAGCCTGCTTATTCATCTGGAAATAATATTACTGAATAAGTTTTGATGGACTGGTTTGTGTAACCGAACCATTATAATATGCCTTTATGTCTGTATTTGATAAGGAATAAAGCCAATGCAAAAAAAATGGCTCATTATTGCTGTAATTGTGTGTGTACTTATCGGGGGGGCTGTATGGGTCAATATGCAAAGTTTGAAAAAATTACCTTCGGGTTTTGAGGGGAGTAATGGGCGATTGGAACTACAGCGACTTGATGTCGCCTCTTTGTATCCAGGCCGGGTGATTGATATTAAGGTACAAGAAGGTGATCTGGTTAAAAAAGATGAAGTATTAGTGGTTTTGTCAGCTGAGCAAAGTCACAGTTTGGTTGAAGGTGCACAAGCCAGTAAACAGCGTGCAGAAGAAGCAGTACATCAGGCCGAAGCTGAGATTGCAGCAAGACAACAGCAGTTAAAGGTTGCACAACTCGAGCTGGATAATGCGCTACAGCTGAAAAAGGAGGATTTGATTTCTGTGGTAGAAGTGCAACGCCGTCAAGCAGCACGGGATGGCGAGGCAGCTGCGGTTAAAGCAACCCAGGCAGCACGGGAGTCAGCAATTGCTGCGGTTAATCAGGCTCAGGCACAAATGAATATCGCATCTTCGGCCAATAAGGATATGTTCATCCGCGCACCACAGACTGGTCGGGTAGAGTATCGTATTGCGGAACTGGGCAATGTTGTTGGGCCTGGCAGTAAAGTCATCACTTTACTTGATCCTAGTGATGTGACTTTATCAATTTTTCTTCCTACAGATACCGTTGGAAAATTAAAGCTGGGTGATGATGCCATAGTTGTGCTTGACGGGATTGATGCAGTTTGGCCTGCAAAAATTACATTTATTGCCAGCAATACACAATTTACCCCTAAATATGTGGAAACAGCCAATGAACGCGAAAAACTTATGTATAAGGTAAAATTGCGTATTCCCCAACAAATTAGCTTGCAGTATCAAGGGGTGTTAAAAGGTGGCTTAACTGGTAATGGTTATGTCCGTACCAATCCACAAGAGGCATGGCCAGTACAATGGCAGGCCAAATTACCGCAATTACAGCAAAACGCCAGAACACAATAAAATTGAATAGGCAGTTCGCCATGACGGATGTAAAACAGCAAGAAAACACTGTAACTGCTGTATCGTTACAGGGCGTTTCTCATACTTATGGGCAGGTTCGAGCATTAAATAATATTCATCTGTCGATTCCCAAATCTGTTACAGTCGGGTTGATTGGACCTGATGGTGTTGGAAAATCAACATTATTATCCCTTATTGCCGGGGTGAAGGTGATCCAAAGCGGGCAGGTTTTGATTTTTGATCAGGATATTTCACAAAAAAAAATCCAGAAACATTTGTCACAGCGTATCGCTTTTATGCCCCAAGGTTTGGGGCACAATTTATATCCCACATTGTCTGTCTATGAAAATGTAGATTTTCATGCGAGCCTTTTTGGTTTGGATACCCGTGCCCGAAAACAGCGAATCCAGCGATTATTACAGGCAACAGGATTAGATCCTTTTGTGAATCGTCCGGCTGGTAAATTATCTGGCGGCATGAAACAAAAGCTGAGTTTATGCTGTGCTTTAGTCCATAATCCGCAATTATTAATTCTAGATGAGCCGACGACAGGTGTTGATCCTTTATCAAGACGGCAATTCTGGAATCTGGTTGATGATTTACGCGCTGAAAATACGGAAATGACGGTGATTGTTTCAACCGCTTACATTGACGAAGCGCAACGCTTTGAATATTTATTGGCGATGGATGATGGACAGTTAATTGCCAATGCAACAACGCAGGAAGTGTTACAGCAGACCCAGAGTCAAACACTCGAAGAAGCTTATGTGAAGCTGCTGCCAGAAAATAAACGTGGAACGGGCGTGTTACACGTGACGCCATTTGTTGCAGATCCAGATTCTCCTCCGGCAATTGAAGCACATGATTTGACCAAGCAATTTGGTGATTTTATTGCAGTAGATCATGTTAACGTTACGATTGCACGCGGTGAAATTTTTGGTTTTTTAGGCTCAAATGGATGTGGCAAATCCACCACCATGAAAATGCTAACAGGCTTGCTGGATATCAGTTCAGGCACGGCAAAACTGCTAGGAAAAGAAATTAATGCAGGAGACATGGCAACCCGAATGAAAGTGGGTTATATGTCACAGGCATTTTCATTATATGAAGAATTAACGGTACGTCAGAATCTGGAACTACATGCAAAATTGTACAGGCTCACAGGGAATGATGCTAAAAATGCAGTGCAAAGTGCATTGCAGCAGTTTGATCTGCAAAAAGAAGCAGATACTCAGCCCGCCGCTTTGCCTTTAGGTATTCGGCAACGCTTACAGTTAGCCGCAGCATGTTTACATCATCCGGAAGTATTGATTCTGGATGAGCCTACTTCTGGCGTCGATCCAGCTGCACGAGATATGTTCTGGCAGCATCTCATAAAATTATCGCGACAGGATCGTATTACGATATTTGTTTCGACGCATTTTATGAATGAAGCTGAACGTTGTGACCGTATTTCATTTATGCACCGTGGACGGGTTCTGGCAGTAGGGACACCGCAGGCATTGTGTCAGGCGCAACACACAGATGAACTCGAGCAGGCATTTATTATTTATCTGGAGCAAGCATCAGGTGAAGCTGAACACCCTGTTCAGCATCACACCGATCAAGAGCAAGAGAGTTTAAGAAGTGAAGCCCGCCAGAACCAGACACTTTTTTATAGATTAATGGCCTGGTTTGCCATGGTCTGGACATTTGCTGTCAGGGAAGGCAAAGAGTTATGGCGTGATCCGATTCGAATGTTTTTTGCGATTCTTGGCCCGATCATTCTCATGATGACAGCATCCTATAGCGTTTCTTTTGATGTTAAAAATGTCAAACTCGCAATTCTGGATCGTGATCAAAGTGTGGAAAGTCGGGCCTTAACGGAATATTTTACGGCTTCGCGATATTTTACGCTGGAAAAATATATTGGTTCCGAGGCTGAAATTGATCCTGTGTTAAGAACATCTACAGCCAGGTTGGTGATTGATATTCCACCTGATTTTGGTCGAGATCTGATGCGTGGAAATAAACCGGAAGTCGGCTTCTATGTAGATGGTTCCATGCCATTTACTGCGGAAAATATTAAGGGTTTTATTCTTGGCATGATGAGTAATTACGGGACAGATAAAATAACGGCCATGGGGCTGCCGATAGAGGTCAAATCTGCGGTCTCGATACAGCCAAGATTTGTCTATAATCAGGATTTCAAAAGTATTTATGCTTTTACACCTGGAATGATCATGATGGCGATGATGTTGATTCCCGCCATGATGACCGCCCTCGGTGTGGTGCGAGAGCGGGAAATCGGCTCAATTACCAACTTGTATACGTCTCCGGCATCAGTCCGACAGTTTTTAATTGGTAAACAGTTACCTTATATCGCTTTGGCGATGTGCAGTTATTTCAGTCTGGTCTGGCTTGCCGTTGTGGTGCTGGATGTCCCTGTTTCAGGAAGTTTCTGGGCCATGACATTAGGGGCACTCTTACTGGTTTGTGCCGCGACAGCTTTTGGTTTATTGATTTCGAGTCTGGTCAAAACGCAGGTTGCGGCGATTTTTGCATCGGCGATTTTTACCTTAATTCCCGCATTGAATTTTTCAGGGTTACTTTATCCATTATCTACATTAACGGGCGTAAATTATTGGATCGGTTGGGGATTTCCAACTGCATGGTATCAATTGATCAGTCTGGGGAGTTTTACCAAGGGTTTGGGTTTTCAGGATTTTGTCCAATATTATGTAATGTTGACGCTATTTTGCATCCTATATGTATTGCTGGCAGGTTTGTTCTTAAAGAAACAGGAGCAATAGCATGTGGCAATGGATGAAAAATGTCTGGTTTTTAAGCCGGAAAGAACTGCGCAGTTTGCTAGGTGATTATACGTTAATGGTCTTGATTGTGGTGGTCCTTTCGGTGGCTGTTTATACGGTTTCTACAGGAATTACCACGGAAGTCCGTCATTCATCAATTGCCATTCTCGATGCCGACCATTCGCAGTTATCGTATCAAATACGGGATGCCTTACAGCAGCCGTATTTTAAAACGCCAGTACTGGAACAACGGGAAAATATCGACCAGCAGATGAATCAGGGCGGATATGTTTTTGTGATTGACATTCCTGCCAATTTTGAAAAAGATGTGGTCGCAGGTCGTGCCCCTGAAATTCAGGTTTTGGCGGATGCAACCTCAGTTACACAGGCCGGTATTGGTCTAGTCTATCTTCAACAAATCATTTCACAGCAAGTCAGTCAATTTTTAAAACAGCCTTCTTCAGAAAGTTTACTCCCGGTGAAGCCTGTCCTGAATGTCATGTATAACCCGAATGGCGAATCACATTGGTATCTCAGTGTTGTGCAGATTATTGCCAATATTACCCTGCTGGCCATGGTGCTGGTTGGTGCGGCAATTATCCGCGAGCGTGAACATGGAACCATTGAGCATTTATTGGTGATGCCAGTTTCTGCCAGTGAAATTGCTATGGCCAAAATTCTGACCAATGGATTGGTGATTACCGTAGCTGCTTTACTGTCCTTATGGCTTGTCGTAAATCACTGGTTGCAGGTACCCATTAATGGTTCTGTGACTTTATTTACCTTGGGAACAGTGATTTATTTGTTTTCGGTATCGGCACTGGGAATCTGGTTGGCAACGCTTGCTCCCACAATGCCACAATTTGGCTTGCTATGTTTGCCGGTATATGTGGTCACACGGTTATTGTCCGGTTCGGAGTCGCCACTGGAAAGTATGCCTGAAGTCATGCAATGGTTGACGCAGATTTCACCCGTCACACAATATGTTCAGTTCGGACAGTTTGTTTTATTCCGGAATGCCGGTATTGATAGTGTGTGGGATAAATTACTGATTATGATGCTGATGGGGATTGTATTTCTGGCATTGGCACTTGGGCGTTTTCGTCATATGTTGGCACGGCAAGGTTAAACCAGGGGGATAAAAATGAATAAATGGCTGTATGTGAGTTTGTTAACGGGGTTAATTTTAAGTGGCTGTGCCAAAGATCAAGTCCAAGTAGAGTCCCAGGTTATGCTGCCTTTACAATTTGATCAGACCGATATGGCAAAAGGATCGGCAGAAATTGCACAATGGTGGCAAAACTGGAATGATCCTGTGCTAAACCGATTGATTGAACAGGGACTGACAACCAATCACGAGTTAAAGGTAGCACTGGAAAATTTACAGGCTGCACGTTCTACCACACAATTAGCAGAAGCCGACCTCAAGCCCGCCTTAGGGGCCAATGCAGGGGTTAGTGCTCATCAATTCCAGCTAGACAATCCGTTAAATTCAGATGTGAAAAACGTTTTATCTCAACTCGGGTCATCACTGGGCGATGATAATTTCAATTTTAGTGGACATGCGCAGCACATGGGCTTTATTGCGAGCTGGGAACTCGATATTTTTGGACAGAAAAAAAGTGATGTAGATGCTGCCCGATATGCCAGTCTGGCGACCATGCAGCAATGGTATGGCGCTCAAATGCTGGTTGCTAGTGATATTGCCCAGAATTACTTTACCGTTCGCAGTTTACAGCAACGCATCAAAATTGGTGATCATACGGTTGCGACGTTACAGCAGTTAAAACGGTATGCTCAGGGGAGATTTAGAGCTGGCCAGATTACCGATTATGATGTTAAAGATGTAGATGCCAAACTTACAGCAGTACAAGCACAATTAGCCACTCTACAGGCACAGGCCGATGCGTATCAGCGTAATATCGCGGTATTGACCGGCCAAGTGCCACAAGGATTTAAACTCGCAGCAAGCCCACAAAATATCTTGCAGCATATTCCAGCCCCCCCGCAAGGACAGCGGCCGTTGCAAATCCTGAATCGCCGTCCAGATATACAGGCCAAACAGGCGGTGGTACAAGCATATAGTGCCAAACGGGCCAGTGCACAGGCAGATTTATTACCGCGTTTTAATATGCAGTTTTTTTGGCAAACCGGGCAATTGAGTCTGGATAGCGATTTACCAGATTTAAAAGGTTATGGTGGTTTGGTGAGTGCAGGGATGACTTTGCCAATTTTTACAGCCGGACGTATTCATCATAATATTGAAATAAGTGATCATCGTTTGCAGGCTGCTCTGGCCGATTATGATCATGCTGTATTAAAAGCACTTGCTGAAGTAGACAGTAGTTATCAGCTTCAATTTGCGTTAAGTCGTCAAAATCTTTTATTGGCACAGGCACTGCATAAAGCCAATCAACAAGCCAAAGATGCCAGTACATTGTATCGTTATGGCCAAATGACGCTGGATCGTGCACTTAGTGCACGTTTAACCGCAAATGAGCTTGCAGATAAACAGGTTCAGGGAAAGCTGGCGCAGGCACAAAATCTACTGGATCTGTATAAAACACTTGGCGGGGGGTGGCAATCCACCCAGTCTGACTGAATAAAGTGCTTTAATTGCTCTATTCATCTTCTACCCAGGTAGAAATTTAAATTTTGATGGTTTGGAAAAATTCAGCTTTTGAATATTTGTGTAATAAAGCCCTTGTTTTTACAAGGGCTTTATTTATCCAATGGTTTGAGCAGTCAGGTTGTAGCACTGCTACGTCATGAGATTGTTTATATCTAAAAGCATCATGTGAAAATTATTCTGATTGTGTTTTTGAGTAATAAAGTTAAATACTAAGTAATAAACAATAATACTTGGTAATAAAGTTTCATCCCAATTTTCAAAAAAAGAAAATATATTCATTATTTTCAGTATATTGAAATATTGGTATGAAACTTTTTTATTTTAATAGAATTATACTTAGATTAGTTTTTGCGTATAGTATGATACTTTAATAAATATCATTTAAATTTAATATCAATAAAATAAAACACTTACACACAACATAGTATGACACTTTATTGCTTTCATATATTTACTACAGGATGTTCCATCTCTGCATCAAGCAATGTTTTACCTGTTTCTCTAATCAATCCCCAAGACCATTGTGCTACAAGCACTGCACCTACGATCCCTAGAATTGCATCTAAAAAATCCCATCCAAAATACTTCCCTGCGAAAAGTGCAATAATCGCTAATACAGAAGTTACTGCATCTGCTACTACATGAAGAAAAGCGGCTTTCTGGTTTAAGTCATGGTCATCATGAGAGTGATGATGATCGTGGTGGTGGTCATGGTCATCATGAGAGTGATGATGGTGGTGGTGACCATTTTCACGTAGTAACCAGGCACAAATAAAATTAACGATCAAGCCAACAATCGCAATTGAAATTGCCTCGTTGTAGTGAATATTCACAGGATTGAATAAACGTTCTATCGATTGAACACCCATGAATACAGCAACAACCATCAATAAAATGGCACTCGAATATCCAGCTAAGATTTCTATCTTCCATGTACCGAAACAGAATCTCTGATCACGAGCATATTTTCGAGCCATTTTATAGGCAAAATAAGCTAAGCCCAATGCCAACATATGAGAACTCATATGCCATCCATCAGCCAATAAAGCCATGGAATTAAAGAACCATCCTCCAAAAATTTCAAACACCATCATTACACCAGTGAGGATGGTTGCGATTAAAATTTTCTTTTGTGCTAAAGGATTTCCTTCGTCAAATTGATGCGAATGGTCACTTTTAACATTATTTAGATATTGCATTTTATTGCACCACAATTAATACTCCCCCGTAGTATATGTTCTTGAGGTTGAATAGTATGTCTCACTTAAATCAGAACAAAAAAATTTTAAATCGGATTAGACGAATTCAAGGTCAAACTAATGCCCTTGAACAGAATATTTTAAATTCTGAAAATTCTTGTATTGAGGTATTACAGCAAGTTGCAGCAATTAAAGGTGCGATAAATGGCTTAATGAATGAGTTAATAGAACTTCATCTTAGAGAACATGTACTCGGTGATACTGAGGAAATAAAGGAAAAAGAACTGAATGAATTTTTAGCTTTAGTTAAACGCTACTTATAACTTTAAAGCACAGTCTTTTAAATAAAAAAACTGTGTGCGCACCTATTAATGACAGTGGTAATCACCAGTTTTACTGTTGGTATGACAACCCTGTGAGTTCGTTCCCCCAGAATGAGCATTCGCATAGGTAAATGACATGCCTATAAAGCATATTAATAAAATTCTTTTCATCTTAATCCCTCTCAAATAATTAGAATATCAACTGTATGATATTTAATAAAAGCCAACATGGCTTAGACTATTTCCAAATATATAAAGTAAAGCCAACAAAACTTTAAATGTATATAAAAAATGGTTAAATAATTGCAAGGGGGGCTTTAAAACGTTTTAATCGTAAAGCATTTCCTAGTACAAATATTGACGAGAGAGCCATTGCACCAGCAGCAAATACAGGAGAAAGTAGCAGTCCAAATTGCGGATAAAGTACACCTGCTGCAATAGGAATCAGAGCTGCATTGTAAACAAATGCCCAAAATAAATTTTCACGAATATTGGTTATAGTCGCTTTGCTTAAAGCGATAGCATTTGGCACTCCTTTCAGGTTGCCAGACATCAAAACCACATCAGCAGCTTCAATAGCTACGTCTGTACCTGTACCTATTGCTAAACCAATATCTGCTTCTGCAAGTGCAGGGGCATCATTAATGCCATCTCCAACATATGCGAGTTTACCATATTGATTTTTTAATTTTTTAACGGCCTCTATTTTACCTTCTGGTAAGACTTCTGCAATAACCTCATCAATACCTAGTTTTTTTGCAATCGCTTGAGCTGTATGACGGTTATCACCTGTAATCATGGCAACCTTTAAACCTAACTGATGTAACGCTTCAATTGCAGCAAATGTTGATTCTTTAATTGGATCTGCTACAGCAATAATGGCAGCAAGTTTCTGGTCAATCGCAACATAGAGAGGGGTTTTTCCTTCTTCTCCCAAACGATCCGAAAATTGAGAAAAAACATTAGGATTCAAACCTAGTTTTTCCATATATCGATCTGCACCAATATGAACCAAATGTTCAGACACCGTTGCTTCTATTCCATAGCCCGTGACTGACTTGAAATCAGCAACAGGAGACAGGATTAATTCCTTATCTATAGCGGCTTGTACAATTGCTCGAGCAATAGGATGCTCAGACTTTGATTCAACGGCTGCCATAAGTGAAAGTACGGCATTGTATTCAAACCCTTCTAAGACATGCAGATCGGTTAAAATTGGTTTCCCTTCAGTCAGGGTCCCTGTTTTATCAACAGCAACCACTTTAGTTTCTTTGAGCAGCTGCAAAGCTTCCCCTTTACGGAATAAAACACCCATTTCAGCACCACGCCCAGTTCCCACCATGATTGATGTAGGCGTTGCAAGTCCCATTGCACAAGGACATGCAATAATGAGTACCGCAACTGCATTAACTAAGCTAAACGTTAGGGCTGGCTCAGGGCCGAAGATAAACCAAGTAATAAAAGTTAAAAGAGAGAGACCCATTACTACAGGTACAAACCACATGGTAATTTTATCAACCAATGCCTGAATAGGCAGCTTGGAACCCTGTGCCTGTTCAACCATTCGGATGATTTGAGAAAGCACTGATGAACTACCAACAGAGGTGGCTTTGATATTTAAGCTGCCACTTTGGTTAATTGTTCCTCCTACCACAGTAGAGCCTATCGTTTTTTCAACGGGCATAGGCTCGCCAGTAATCATGGATTCATCAATAAAACTTTGGCCGTGAATAACTTCACCATCGACAGGGATACGCTCGCCTGGTCTAATCTCTACAATCGTTCCTGTTTGAACTTCGGCAATCGGAACTTCTATCACCTGATTATTGAGCTGTATTCTGGCAACTTTAGGCTGCATTCCAACTAGATGTTGAATTGCTAAAGACGTTCGGCCTTTTGCCTTGGCTTCAAAAAATCTACCTAATAGAATTAAAGTGATAATAACCGCTGCAGCTTCATAATAAACATTGACCGTGCCTTGTGGCAGGACACTTGGAAAGAAAGTAGCAACCACTGAATAAAGATAAGCAGCCAATGTTCCTACAGCCACCAAGGAATTCATGTCTGGTGCTAAGCGGAATAAACTTGGGATGCCCTTTTTAAAGAAGCGTCGGCCTGGAAAAATTAATGCTACTGTGGTCAAGAAAAATTGCATTAACCAGCTATTTTGTTGGCCAATGTTATCCATCATAAACGTATGAAAGGCGGGAATCAGGTGTGATCCCATTTCTAAAATAAAAACGGGTAGAGTCAATAAGACTGACAAAATTAAATCTTTTTTAAGTTTTTCTAATTCAATATTCTTTTTATCTTGAAAGCTTTCCGTAGTTTGATGAACTGACTTTGCTTCAAACCCTGCTTTGGTGACAGCCTGAATTAACGAGTCACGAGTGACAGATGAGCTTGCCTGAATAGTCGCTTTTTCAGTAGCCAGATTTACATGAGCTGATTCCACACCCTCAACAGATTTTAAGGCCTTTTCTACTCGACCTACACAAGAAGCACATGACATACCCTCAATCGTAAGCTCTATTGGTTGCAGCGCTTCCACTTCGTAGCCTGCTTTTTCTACGGCTTTAATTAAAGTAGCGCGATCAAGTGGTTGATGCGCATAAATGACTGCTTTTTCGGTAGCCAGATTTACATGAGCCGATTCAACACCCTCAACAGATTTTAAAGCTTTTTCCACACGGCCTACACAAGAAGCACATGTCATCCCCTCAATCTCTAATGTTTCACTGTAGTGTGGCGTATCAGTCATTTCGGTACTCATATACGATCTCTATCATTTAGATATGCTGAGTTCTATATGCGAAGATCAGCTCGAACCAAGATTAGGGGGAATTCAGGGATTACTTTTATTTCAAGCAAGTACAGGTTTTATCTGTACGATGAGGAAAATAAGAGAGAGTAAAAGTGGTAAGGAATTCCCACTGTTACTCTAACAGAGATTAAGCAGGATCAGCTGTAAATCCACGCTCACTGAGAGTGGCAATGACTTGATCCTGACTCACCGTTGTGTTGATTTCAACAATACGGTTTTGTAAATCAATATCGAGTGAGGCATTCGAGTCGAGCTCTTTAATTGCGGTAGTAATGCCGCGTGCACAACCACCACAAGTCATATTAGCGATGTGAAATTTCATATGTTGCTCCTTTTTAACAAAACATTTGTTTAAAACATTAGAACAGTAACTCTAAACTTTCACCATACAACCAGCCTTTTTCTGAATCAGTTACTCGCTGTAACTTGGTCTGTTTACAACCTTACAGTTTTCTTCAGAGTATTCCAAAGAAGAGTGTTCTAATGACTACAGTAAAAGTACTTAACCAACATTAATGTGACTTTAAAATGACATTTTTGTCATCTACGATCACTCTGAAATTTATAAGATTAGTTATTTCAATCAATGGTAGTGAACTGAATAGATGAGACCGTTATGGGTTGAAGATAAGCTAAAAACCGGTGACTACCTTTATGTATAATGCCTCATGATGCGATTTTACTGTTCTGATTGTCGTAAGTTGGCAGTCCAGTAGAAACTTTATTGCTCAGCTACAAAAGATAAATGCAGTAATGTTAAATTTCCTCAATTCCCTTATTTTGAAATTCTCTTATTCAATACCCACGACAGTGGTTATATAGCCTGTTGTTAATAGAATTGATAGACCTAATAACATCTCAAATAAAATGGCATGACTAAGGTGTTTAGCGAATTTAGGATGTTGAAGACGCGGGGTGAAATACCATTTGTTGAAGGCAGCTAAAAGTAGAATACCTATAACAAAAAACATTTTAACCATGAAACCATAGCCATATGCAGTATTGATTAAGGTATTAAAATCTTTAATTAAAAGAAGAGCTACACTAGCGCCACAGGCGATTAATATCCCAACAATGAAAGCAGCAATACGTCCAAATACATGCATGCGATCTTTTAAAGGTAAACCACTTATTTCCCGGCTGGTTTTCCATAACGGATATAAAGACCCCATCCATAACGACATAACTAGAATATGGATTGATAATAAAATTTGAGCAAGTAAGGTTAAATTAGCGACATGTCCGAGCTGGGAAAAACTAAAAATAATCGGGAGAAGTAAAACACAAAATATTGAACTTTCAATTATAGAAAAATGACCTTTGTTCCTGTTAAGTTTAACCACCATGAGAAGAAGTAAAAGAGCAAAACTAATAGAACGAAGAACGTATATATACCCCGTCGGAGTATTAACCAATATATTAATATACGTGGGGTCCACCATCCCTGTAATACCAGTATTGGCAAAACTACCAATCAGAATAAAAAATCCCAAGGTACTGG
The DNA here is from genome assembly GCF_025377055.1 of Acinetobacter sp. T_3_1. NCBI lineage: Bacteria > Pseudomonadati > Pseudomonadota > Gammaproteobacteria > Moraxellales > Moraxellaceae > Acinetobacter > Acinetobacter sp. T_3_1. The sequence continues at coordinate 15,997 of NZ_JACHVD010000023.1, forward strand.
AAATTAGGCCTAATCCAGCGCCAATTGTAATATATTTAAGAATCGATTCTTTTAGTTCAAGATATTGTCTAAGTAAAAAATAGCAAAAGGCTCCACCAACGACAAAAGCTACACTTAAATATAAAATAACCTTAGTTAACCAAGTGGCCCACATCCAATATTCAGAAATCATTATTTTTGTCCATTCTAGAACAACATGCCAGCACCTCACTGACATGTTAAAAGGTAATCAATTCTTATTTAGTTGATTTGATAGTGAAACTATATTCACCATTCATGTTGTGACCATCTTTCCCCATTGTTGTCCAGACAACGGTATATTTACCTTTTTTCAGTTTCGGAAGAGCGACATCAAAGGATTTCTTTAAGTCATGAGTAACTTTATATTTTAAAGGAACATCTCTTCGCTGAGCATCCAGTAACTTAATATTCATCAACATAACCTCTGCACCAAAGTTAAGGGTCAAGTTCTTTGGTTGACTAAGGATAGATGCATTTTCCGCAGGAATCGCACTCACTAAACTCACATGAGCGAACGTAGTTGTAGTAGCCACAATCATCGTTGCAGCTACTACAACATTACGTAGAGCAGTCATTTTATTTTGAAATAATTTCATTTACGTTTCCTCTTGATTCGTTAGTTCATTAGAGATGACTTTATAAAATCTATATTTAATGAGACCACATCATCTCCTCTTATATTTCAATTATTAGTGAGAGACAGAAACAGAGCGATGACTTCAAAATTACATTTTTGTCATTTTTAAAATTTAAAATCTTTAACTATTAAAATAATCTTATTGAAAAATAATGATCATTTAACAAACAAATTATGTAGGTGGTTGATTTATGAAATGTAGTAATCATTTTGTCTAAGAAAATAGTAGCTATTTAATTTTTTATATTTTAGTTTAAATATAAACATGTTATGTTTAATTTGATCTAATATAAATTTATGGGCTAAGCACATGACTCAAACACGTCCAAGAATGACCAAATTATTTGAACAGCTTGGTTTAGCTTCTACTGAAGAAGCAATTGCAAAATTCATAGAGAGCCATCAGCTAGCTGGAGATGTTTTTTTAACACAAGCAATTTTTTGGACTGATGCTCAACGTCATTTTTTAGAAGAAAAACTACACTCTGATGGTGAATGGACGACAGTGATTGATCAATTAAATGAGTCTTTACATGAAAATTCAGTAAAATAATTTTCCGTTAGTATTAAGGATCTACATTCTTCCCTGCATTGAATACAACTCATTCATACAGTAGTACTGTTTTGGAGATGGAATCTCTATTATATAAGTAGTAGATTCCTTACTCTGAAATTTGGATTATAAACCCTAATATTAAAAATAATCTTCTTTACCTTCTATCTAATAAATATACCAATAAGTTTAATAATTAAATTATCCACCCTTTTTTCTATAAAAAACTATTTTGATCAACTGTATTTTTTCTTTAAAGGAATAACAGTGTAAATTACATTAAGAATGTGTCTCTAACTAGCCTTGGAGTCATCTAATCATTTCATTTTTATTTTTTTAAGCACATAAAATCATAACAACTTTAATAGTTTTAAAAGATTAATATTAAATAAAATTTTTGTCATCTCAGCATAGACTATATATTTCGAGAAGATCTCAAAATTACATTTTTGTCATTTTTAAAAATAATTAATTAATAGTGCTAAAATTTTTAAGAGAGACAGAGAATAACCAAAAATTTCATCAGTTTAGTAGTCAAATTCCTAGTCTCTGTTCAGTACTAAAACATAGCTTTTACTTCCAAATTATTTAAAGGAAAAAATTATGATGAAATTCAAAAACATTTTTTTGGGCTTATGTATCGCAGCCGCGTCATTGAATACATTTGCACAGCAATCCGATGAACACAAAGATCACCACCCTGAAAAAACAGCACCATCTGCAGTAACAATTAAGCAAACAGTTACCAGCACCACTGCTACAGATAAAATGGCTGCAATGGATCAACACATGAAGGCGATGCAAGCCATGCATGAGAAGATGATGGCTGCAAAAACCCCACAAGAACGTCAGAAACTTATGGCTGAGCACATGAAACTCATGCAAGGAGGTATGAGTATGATGAAACAGATGGGCAGCCAAAGCATGAATGCAAATATGGCTGACCGTCAGCAGATGATGGAAAAACGTATGGACATGATGCAATCCATGATGCAGATGATGATGGACTGTATGCCTCCGTCAGCAACTAAATAGTTACCCATGAATTAGGGGAAAGCACCATGAATCACCAACACCAAGAAAATAATTCAGTACCTAACTTCTGGTCTACACGTTATGCCATTGGTCTAATCGTGCTGGGTGGTATCGCAGCTTATTTTCTATTAACGGAACATTTAGCCCACGTTATCGGTGCTTTGCCTTATTTATTCCTTTTAGCGTGTCCACTGATGCATATTTTTATGCATGGTGGTCATGGGCATAACCACTCGCAGCAAAAAAAATCCGATATATCTGATAACAAAAAATAGCTCTTATCAGGAGATCCATCATGAATCATGCGGAATCGGCTTATGGTTTATGGACGCTGGTTATCATTAACTCAGCAGTTTTTATCATGTTCGCTTTCAGTTTTTTTAGACCTTCCACTGCGCGCGATTGGCGTACATTTGGGGCCTTTTCGGCTTTTATCATTGCTCTATTTGTCGAAATGTATGGTTTTCCTTTAACCATTTACCTGTTATCTGGTTGGCTTCAAACTCGCTTCCCTCAACTTGACTTACTTTCTCATAATGCAGGTCACTTGTGGTCAACGCTATTAGGTGAAAAAGGTGATCCACATTTTGGCATTTTGCATATCGCCAGTTACGTTTTCTTGGGCTATGGATTTTACCTGTTATCAACGTCATGGCACGTGCTGTACAACGAGCAACGTCAGCATTCTTTAGCGATCACAGGCCCTTATGCACGTATACGTCACCCACAATACGTGGCTTTTGTGATGATCTTGCTGGGTTTTTTATTGCAATGGCCAACTTTACTGACACTGATTATGTTTCCAATCCTACTCTTAATGTACAGCCGCTTGGCAATTAAGGAAGAGGCTGAAATGAGTAAACAGTTTGGCGCTGTCTATGACAGCTATGCTCAACAGACTCCGAGATTTATTCCAAAATTCGGCCATAAAACCACTTTACCATAAGAGAATTATTTATGTCAGATCAAAAAAATCATAACCAGGACCATATGGCACAGGCTACAACAGACGTACTGAAAGACCCAGTCTGTGGTATGACCGTCACTGAAGAATCGAAATACCATGAGGAATTTAAGGGGAAAACTTACTTTTTTTGCAGTGATAAATGTCAATCAAAGTTTCATAGCAGCCCGGTGCAATATATCGCTAAACCCGCAACGACGACTGCCGATGCACATACACAGCATCATCAGACTGTTCAACACGTTAATGCGGCAAGCACAACAGGTACGACCATCTATACATGCCCAATGCATCCAGAAATCAGGCAAGATCATCCTGGAAACTGTCCTAAATGCGGAATGACACTGGAGCCACTCATTCCTGAATTAGAGGAAGATGAGAATCCGGAGTTACGTGATTTCCGCCGACGCTTCTGGTGGACACTGCCATTGACCATCATCGTGACTTTTTTGGCGATGTTTGGTCATCAAATGAACCTGTTCAATATGGCTGTTCAGAGCTGGATTGAACTGGTGTTGTCACTCCCAATTGTACTTTGGGCAGGTTGGCCATTTTTTTCCCGGGGTTGGCAATCGGTTGTGAATCGCAGCCCGAACATGTGGACGCTGATTGGTTTGGGCACTGGAGCTGCATTTATTTATAGTGTGGTCGCAACCATTGCACCGCAAATCTTCCCAGACTCATTTATTTCCATGGGTCGTGTCGCTGTTTACTTTGAAGCTTCAGCGGTCATCATTTCATTGACCCTACTGGGACAAATATTGGAGTTAAAAGCACGTTCGCAAACTTCTGCTGCAATTAAGTCACTCCTTGGGCTCGCTCCTAAAACAGCTCGCCGAATCCTGCCTGATGGAACTGAAGAAGATGTTCCTCTAACGCATGTCCATGTAGGAGATTTACTCAGAATTCGCCCAGGTGAAAAAGTGCCTGTGGATGGTGTAATCACTGAAGGAAGTAGTTCAGTGGATGAATCGATGCTGACAGGTGAACCTTTACCTATCACTAAACGTATCGGCGATAAAGTCATTGGAGCTACCCTGAATACCAATGGTTCATTGATCATGCGTTCAGAGAAAATTGGTTCAAGTACCATGTTATCCCAGATCGTACAGATGGTGGCGCAAGCTCAACGATCGAGAGCACCAATGCAACGTATGGCTGATCAGGTAGCAGGTTGGTTCGTCATGGCTGTAGTGACCATTGCCTTGCTTACCTTCTTTGGATGGGGATTGTTCGGCCCAGAAGAGTCGAGCTGGGTTTATGCATTAATCAATGCTGTGGCAGTACTCATTATTGCCTGTCCTTGTGCACTAGGCTTGGCAACTCCAATGTCTATCATGGTTGCAACGGGTCAAGGTGCTACTCATGGTGTGTTGTTCCGCGATGCAGCAGCCATTGAGAATCTGCGCAAGATTGACACACTAATCATCGATAAAACAGGTACGTTGACCGAAGGACGCCCTGTATTCGATCGTGTGGTTGCCGCATCAGGTTTCGATGAATCTGAAGTATTACGTTTAGCCGCCAGTCTTGATCAAGGCAGTGAACACCCGCTAGCCGAAGCGATTGTAAATGCAGCACACGAACGTGGCCTGTCTCTTGAAACACCAGATAATTTTGAATCAGGCTCAGGGATTGGTGTTCGAGGTCAAGTGGGCGATCGTCAGTTAGCTTTGGGCAACACAGCACTGATGGAGCAATTAGGTATCTCGGTACAATCTCTGATTCCGCAAGCCGAAGAGCTGCGTTCAGAAGGTGCAAGTGTGATGCATCTAGCCATGAATGGTGAATTGGCCGGTCTGCTTGCAGTATCCGATCCCATCAAAAAAAATACCCCAGAAGCACTTGCCACCCTGAAGGAAGCGGGTCTACGTATCGTGATGGCAACAGGAGATGGTCTCACCACTGCCCGTTCAGTCGCAGCACGTCTAGGCATTGATGAGGTACATGGCGAAGTCAAACCCGCAGATAAACTAGAACTGGTCAGCAAATTGCAGAAGGAAGGTCGCATCGTGGCTATGGCTGGTGATGGCATCAATGATGCACCAGCCTTGGCTAAAGCTGATGTCGGTATCGCTATGGGAACCGGGACTGATGTTGCAATGAATAGTGCCCAAGTTACGCTGGTCAAGGGAGATTTACGAGGGATTGCTGTTGCCCGTTCACTTTCGGAAGCTACTGTCGGCAACATGAAACAGAACCTCATGTTTGCTTTCCTTTACAATGCTTTGGGTATCCCTATCGCGGCTGGCGTACTATATCCATTTACCGGTTGGTTGTTGTCACCGATGATTGCCGCCTTGGCGATGAGTTTGAGTTCAGCTTCAGTCATCACGAATGCCCTTCGCCTGCGAAATAAAAAGTTATGATAGAGAGTTCTTTTCTTCCACCAGATGTATCAGGGCTGGTTGCAGCACTCGCCATCGGCCTGCTCATTGGTTTAGAACGAGGATGGCAGGATCGAGAACTGCCAGAAGGCAGCCGAGTAGCAGGTCTACGTACCTTCACATTGACAGGATTGCTCGGAGGAGTGCTCGGTCATTTACAACCAAACTTCGGAGCTTGGCCGCTAGTTGCGGCCGTATTAGGGCTTTCCTTATTACTAACAGTGTCCTATGCTCGTACCGCAAAAATTTCCGGTAATTTAAGTGCTACCACAATTATTGCGATGCTGTTGACATTAGTTCTAGGCGCATATGCATCCCATGGTAATGTTACTTTAGCATTAACTGCGGCTGTAATCGTCGCTGTGTTTTTGGATCTCAAGCCAAAATTACATAGTTGGTTACGCTTGATAGAGCATCGTGAATTAACCGCATCCCTGCAGTTGCTGGTACTTTCTGTCGTTATATTACCCTACTTACCCAATACGGGTCTGGGACCTTTTGCTGCATTAAATCCTTACCAGTTATGGTGGGCAGTGATCCTGATTGCCGGACTCTCTCTGGCAGGTCATTTTGCCATGCGGCTTACCGGTTCAGAAAGAGGCATATTCTGGACAGGTCTATTGGGTGGTTTGGCATCTTCTACAGCTGCAACTGTCGCACTGGCACGCTATACACGCCAGCACCCCGTCATGGTCAGTGCTGCTATTTCTGGAACATTGGCTGCCTGTGGCATCATGTTTTTTCGTATGGTTGTGCTGATAGGCGTCATTGAGCCAGCATTGCTAAGCACTTTTGGTGGTGCAATGATGATTGCGGGAATCCTTCTGCTGGGTATGGCATTGTGGAGACAACGCCAAATTACCAGCGCTGAAAACAACGATCGAACAATAGAAGCAATGGCTCCTTTTGATCTTGGGACAGCATTCAGCTTCGCTGCTTTCTTGGCTGTCATGGCAGTCTTGGTCCCGGCAGCAAAACAATGGTTGGGCACCAGCGGCATCTTCGTATTATCGACTATTTCTGGGCTAGCAGACGTAGATGCTATTTTAGTCTCACTTGCCCGCCTGCATAGTACTGAAGGCTTAACAACAAATGTGGCTGCTGTCGCGCTAGGGCTGGCCACACTGAGCAACATGTTAAGCAAAGCGACAATTGCATGGATGACAGGGGGGGCACAGTTTGGCCGAGCTATCATATTTGGCTACACAATTGCCATGATAGGTGCTGGCGTAGCTCTGGCTCTCAGTTTGAGCTTTATGTAAGGTCAACTCGGGTAAATGGAAGATGTTCAAAAAATGAGTTAAAATGATTCCCCTTGCATGGATTCACTTTGAAAAACAATGGTAAAAATGATTCGACCATTGAGGAATTCAGCCTGGATGGTCGCCCCAAGCATATCAAGAATAGATTTTGTTATGGCAAGCCCTAAGCCGGTTCCTTCTTCTGTTCTTTGTCTAGACGCATCTGTTCGATAAAAACGATCAAATAATCTGGATAGTTGTTCAGGAGAGAGTTCAGGGCCTTCATTTTCAATTGAAAATATTGTGTTATCTAAATTCTGTTGAAGTTTTATCTGTATTGTAGAATTCTTGTTTCCATATTTAACTGCATTAGACAATAGGTTGCTGAGTGCGCGACGTAACATAGCAGGATCACCTTTTACATTGCCAGATCCTGTTTGTTGAAGTGTCATATTTTTTTCGGCAGCTAGAGCGTCATAGAAATCAAATAAAGCGGTAACTTCTTTAATGAGGTCAATATTCTGTAAGTTCTGTAAATTTAAGCCATGTTCTGCTTTTGCCAAGAAAAGCATATCGGACACCATTCGAGCCAAACGTTCAAATTCTTCTAAATTAGAAAATAGTATTTCTTGATAAGTACCAATATCTCGGTTACGGGCGAGACATACTTGAGTTTGGGTCATTAAATTATTAATCGGTGTTCTAATTTCATGTGCTAAATCAGATGAAAAATCGGAAAGTTTTTCTAAAGCTGACTCTAGTCTGTCCAGCATAGCATTGAAGGCGATTGCCAATGATTTTAGTTCGGTTGGTGTATGCTCAACTTCTAAACGTTCTGAAAGATGTTGAGCAGAAATTCCTTCTGCGACCTTAGCCATTTTTTGCACTGGTCTTAAACCTCTCCAGGTTGCAAACCAACCTAAAAACATTAAACAAATTGTACCAGCCAAACCAATATACAAAAGTTGACGCTTAAAATCTTTTAGAAAATGTAGATGTTCTGATGTATCGATCCCAACAATAATTCGTACAGATTGTATTTCAGAATTTCTATTTATACCTGTAGTGTAGATCATGCCACGATAGGTCTTATTTTGAACTTGCCATTTAATCCATGAATTATTTGCTGACTTGATTAAATTTTGAGTATTAATGATTGAGGATGCTGAACTAAATAAAATTTGGCCTGTCGGTCGTTCTATTTGGACCATAAGATCATGGTGTCCAACTAACGCATCTCTTAAATAAAGATTAAGTTCTGGAGAATTTTTAGGATGCTGTTGGAGAAGATTCTGAATAAGCTGGATTTTACCTTCTAATTGGGTACGGTCTTGAGTTTCAAAATGATGCATTACTAATTTATTTATGAACAAACCCATAATAATTAGAATGAAAATAGTAGATAATGAGAAAATGATACCGATCCGGAAACTGATCGCTCTGAATAAATTATTATTCATCCTCTACCTCTAGTACATACCCCATTCCTCGAATATTCTGAATTAATTTGGGAGTAAAGTTACTGTCAACTTTACTTCTTAATCGTTTAATAGCGACTTCAACGACATTCGTATCACTATCAAAGTTCATATCCCAAATTTGAGATGCAATAAGTGCTCTTGGTAGAATTTCACCTCTTCTACGCATAAAAAGCTCCATAAGCGCAAATTCTTTAGCCGTCAGATCAATGCGTTGACCTGCTCGTGTTACCCGACGTTTTCTCAAATCAAGTTCTAAATCAGCAATCTTAATAATATTATTATCTTCTCTTTGTTGCCCTCGTCTAAGGAGCGTTTTTATTCGAGCTAGAAGCTCTGCAAAAGCAAAAGGCTTTACTAAATAATCATCAGCGCCTAACTCTAAACCTTTTACTCGATCTTCGATTTGATCTCGGGCGGTAAGAAAAAGAATGGGCATTGTTTTACCGCTGCTACGAATATCATTGATAATATTCCAACCATTTAGTCCAGGTAACATCACGTCTAAAATAATTAAGTCATACTCTTCAGAAAGAGCTTGATGTTTACCCGTTAACCCATCTGTAACCCAGTCCGTAATATAGCCAGCTTCGGATAAACCTTGCTTGAGATAATCACCAGTTTTTTGTTCATCTTCAACTAATAGTATTCTCATTTCCGAATCCTAAGTCATTCATTAAAACTATAATAACGTTATAAAACATCTGATCGAGATAGATTACAAAAATGTCATTTTCAAGTCACTTAGATGTTCAGTGCTTCACTTTATTGTAGTAGCAAGAAATTAACTTTTAGAGAAACTTATGAAAACTGTAGTGCGTCGTAGTCTAACAATTTTAATGTGTGCTGGAACTTTAATTGCTGGTACTCAATCTTGGGCAAAAGATGTATCAACCTCAAGTGCCACTAAAACGGTAAAAGCACAGGAACCTTGTACAAAACCTTGTAAAATGGAAAAAGATGACAAGACTCAGCAAGATCATAGTCAACATCAGTCTCCTAACTCATCTGACATGTCAAAAATGGATCATTCTATGATGAATATGGACCATTCTAAAATGGATCATTCAAAGATGAATATGCCTGGTAGCAATAAATAATTTTATAAATAGCGAGAAAGAAGTATTAAAGTTTATACTAAATATTTGCTTTATTACTTCAATCTTGACCTTTCTAAAGGTGAGAGAGAATGTCAAAAAAGTTAAGTCATATACTCTTAATTGGAGTTGGTTTATTTTCATCAACTTGGGTAATGGCGGCAGTTAAAGAATATGATTTAACAATCGCTGAACAAACTGTAAATATCACAGGAAAACCAGTTGAGAGAATTACTGTAAATGGTAAATTCGTTGCACCACTTCTTGAATTTGAAGAAGGTGATGAGGCCGTTATCCGTGTTCACAATAAGTTAAAAAATCAGGACTCTTCAATCCATTGGCATGGCTTATTATTACCTGGAATTATGGATGGTGTACCTGGATTTAACAAATTTAATGGCATTGCCCCTAATAAAACTTATGAATATAAGTTTAAAGTCCGCCAAAATGGTACTTATTGGTATCATTCACATAGTAAAGGACAAGAACAAGACGGTTTATATGGTGCTTTTGTTATTTATCCTAAAGATAAAACTCCACTAACAGCTGCTGAAAAAACCGATAAAGATTACGTTGTTTTGCTTTCTGATTTTCATAATTCAACAAGTGATCAAATTATGAAAAATCTTAAAAAAGAAGCAGATTACTATCAGAACCGTCGCGAAACAGTATTCGATGTATTAAAACAAGTTAAACGTGATGGATTAAAGGCAACTTGGCAAGACCGCTCTATGTGGAATCAGATGCGGATGTTGAAAACAGATATGTCCGATGTGACTGGTTATACATTTTTAATGAATGGCAAAACACCTCAGCAAAACTGGACCGGTAACTTCAAAGCTGGTGAAAAAGTTCGCCTTCGTTTTATTAATGCTTCCGCTATGTCATTCTTTGATGTACGCATTCCAAACCTAAAAATGACTGTAGTCAGTGCTGATGGTCAACCTGTAAAGCCCGTTCCTGTAGATGAGTTCCGTATTGGTACTGCTGAAACCTATGATGTCATTGTGGAACCAAAACAAGCACATTACCAAATTGAAGCTGAATCTATTGATCGTACCGGTTTTTCAGTGGGAACATTACATGAAGAAAGCAGCCCAGCAGTCAAACAAATTGAGATGCCTAAATCTCGCCCTCGTGCTTTATTAACTATGGAAGATATGGGGATGAGCCATGACATGTCATCTATGAAAGATATGAATCACGATATGTCTTCTATGAAAGGTATGGATCATGATATGTCTTCTATGAAAGGCATGAATCACGATATGTCTTCTATGAAAGGTATGGATCATGATATGTCTTCAATGAAAGATATGAATCATGATATGTCATCTATGAAAGGTATGGATCATGATATGTCTTCAATGAAAGATATGAATCATGATATGTCATCTATGAAAGGTATGGATCATGATATGTCTTCAATGAAAGATATGAATCATGATATGTCATCTATGAAAGGTATGGATCATGATATGTCTTCAATGAAAGATATGAATCATGATATGTCATCTATGAAAGGTATGGATCATGATATGTCTTCAATGAAAGATATGAATCATGATATGTCATCTATGAAAGGTATGGATCATGATATGTCTTCTATGAAAGGTATGGATCATGATATGTCTTCTATGAAAGGTATGGATCATGATATGCCGATGAATAGCGCTACTGTTAAGGCGGCTTCAGACAAGAATGATAATACCGTATTTGGATGGGCAAATGCTTCAACACCTGAAGGTAATAAAGCATTGCAATATAGTGATTTGCAATCGTTAGATCCTCAAAAAGACACTCGTGCAGCTGAACGTGAAATAGAGATCCGTCTTGGTGGAAACATGGAGCGTTATATTTGGACAATAAATGGTAAAAAATTTAATGAAGCCGACCCACTAGTGGTGAAGTATGGTGAACGTATTCGCTTAAAATTTGTCAATGACAGTATGATGGCTCACCCAATGCACTTACATGGCATGTTTATGCAGCTTGAGAATGGTCAGGATCCAAGCAATATGCCAAACAAACATACGGTAATTGTTCCACCTGGGAAAACGATAACCACTCTACTCACAGCTGATGAGTTAGGTGAGTGGGCTATTCATTGTCACCTGCTTTACCATATGAGTGCAGGAATGATGAATAAACTCATTGTAGCTCAAGTGGAAGATGGTAATTCTACAAAGACTGTTCCTCAGTCCCAAGTAAATGAGAAGGGAGTAAATCCACATGCACATCACTAATAATTTGTTTTCAAAAACAACTTTGATGATTGCGCTATTTGGATTATCAAATCTAACGTTCGCTAAAAATGAAACTCCTGTACAAGACAGTAATATTACAAAAAATATGAAAATTCTTTTACAGGAATCTGGAGGATTAAAGTATTCCCTTCAAGAGCGTTATCCAGAATATTATTCAATGGAAAATGCGAATATGGGGGATAATAGTGTCCAGATTGCGCTTGAGAACTCTAACTCACCTCATGACAATCATCTTAAAGAACATGGTGGACAAATTTATCAAACGACAAAATTTGAAAATGAATGGATGGTTGATGAAGACGGTAAGGGCAACCTAGGAACAAAGTTTGAAACTTTAATTGGAACAGATGAAAATCGTCTATTTATTGAAGCCAATTCGGAAAAGTCAGAAAGTAATGATCCAAAATATGCTGTATCAGCACTTTATAGCCGTAACGTAGCCCCATTTTGGGATGTACAAGCTGGGGTAAGATATAGTGAAGATAAAAATAACAGCAGCAGCGATCGAGTGGATGGGGTTATTGGTATATTAGGTCTAGCTCCTTATTTCTTTGAAACACAAGCATATCTTTATGGCGGTGAGAATAATTTTTGGGGAGCAAGTTTTGAATTAGATCGTGATTTGCTTTTAACTCAGAAACTTATTACTCAACCTTATATCGAAGCAGATGTAATATTTAGCGATGATTCTAACTATGCTGCAAAATCAGGTTTATCAGAACTAAAAACTGGTATCAAAACCCGATATGAGATTACTAAGCGAATTAAACCTTTCATTGATGTTGCTTACCAATATGAAAAAGGACAGAAAGCCACTTCTATGCAAGAGGCAACAGAGTCTGAAAAGGGATGGAAATATGGTGCAGGCATCGAATTAGTTTTTTAAAATAGTATGATTTGGATTCATGAATGGTAGCTTCGGCTACTATTCATGAATTATTACTAGGGTGTGTTGACACTTTTAGCTTAAAAAAATAGCGAAGTAGTAAAATCAAATCTTTACTATTCGCTATGCCTCGTACCATGCTGACAGATCAACACTGGCAAAAGTTGAAAGTTATTCTGCGTAATTTATCCATTCACCACAACTC
>NZ_JACHVD010000024.1:0-25809 GCF_025377055.1 Acinetobacter sp. T_3_1
TTTTCTAGTCAGGTGAATGAGATTCATGCACGCATAGCCGTATTGAACAAATTTACAGAATTAGGTCGTCCTCATACCCAAGTTGTCACTTGAATTCTGTTCAAATGAGCAGAGTGTTATCTTTTAAATCTTTGTGCAACAAAGCCTTTCTAAGTCAAAAATACGTTTGGATAGCATTTCTGTCTATTAGAATGATTTGCATACAATGTTCTGCTTTTTAGAACACAAAAGCAGAATGAATTGAAAAAATCAAAAGTTATGGCATGAAAATCGCTTAAGCATGGATAAGTACTTTGTAAACTGCCCGTGAGATTGAATAGCTGTATGTCGATTACCTTTTCCCGATTTTCTGAATATTTTATGGCTGTTGCCCGTACTGGCAGTTTACGTAAAGCCGCAGAACAGCTTTTTATTTCAGTCTCTGCAGTGCATCGGCAAATTATTCTTGCTGAAGAAGAGTTAGGCGTTGCTTTATTTGAGCGTTTACCGCAGGGGCTGAAGCTAACGTTAGCAGGTGAATTACTTTATGCTGATTTGCTTAAATGGCAAAAAGAATATCAGCTGACTCGAATTCGATTTGATGAAATTCAAGGATTAAGTCGCGGCAATATTGAAATGGGTTTTATTTCTGCCCTAAATGATGGTTTTGTCGTGGATTGTATTCAACGCATGGCTGAAAGCTATCCATGGATTAATCTCAATATCAGTATGAATAGCAGTGAAGAAATATCGAGAAAAATCATTGATGCAGAATTAGATTTTGGCATTATCTTAAATCCTAAAAGTCACAATCAATTAGAAATCTTATCCTTTATTGAAATTCCTTTAGGCTATGTTTTATCACCACATCACACCTTAGCCGGCATGGATAAAATCTATTTATCTGACACTTTAAATGAGCGTCATATCATGCCAAGTGAGCCCTTAGTCATCAGTGATTATGTACATACACTCTATAAACATCACAAATTTAATCCTATACAAAAGATAGAATGTAATGACATTAGAATGATAACATCATTAATTCAACAACAATTAGGCATTGGCTTAATGTCATATATGGATGCATTACCACTTTTAAACTCAAAAAAGATCGTATTTAAGCCCATTCGTGAAAAAGGTATGCATCGTTTAACCATTGCACTGTGCGTCGCTTCAAAACGTCAAACATCTCGTCTTTCACAAATAATGGTAAATTTATTGGTCGAAAAAATGGAAGAAATCAAATTGCAATTAAAGCAACTTCCTTAAACATTTAATCCTTTGCTCTTCAATCTAATGTTTCTAAATAGCTAAAAAAAAGCCAGTGTGAATATTCACACTGGCTGCTGAAAGCTAACCTTTTAGTTTTACATTTCTTTTTGTGTCTTACAGCTTAGTCGAGTGGATTACCGACAATGTTACTAATAATTCCCTTCATAATATGATTGCCTTGTTCTTTACGTAACTCTTCATACCACTCTCGGGTCACCGCTTCATCTTTCATATGTGTCACATCACAGCGCTTACGGGCACGAAGTACCAACTCATTGGCACGTTCATTACGCTTGTTCTGATAGCGACGTAAAGAATCTTGTAAACCTAAGGTATTAATTTGCAATGAACGTGCCAAATAGATAGCATCTTCCATCGCTTGGCAGCCGCCTTGACCAATATCAGGTGTTGTACTGTGCGCTGCATCACCTACAATCACCACTCGACCTTTGTAAAAATTGGCAAATGGTTCGATATCGTGAATTTCTACACGATTGGTCTTTTGCACATCGACTGCATCAATTAACTTTTGGACAGGCTCACACCATCCTTTAAAGTATTGTTTGAATAAAGCTTTGTATTGGCTACGATCATTTTCAAGACCAACAGCTAACGGCACATCAAAAAAGAAATAGAAACGATTATTCGCCACTGGCATCAGTGAAACACGTTTGCCTTCACCTACAAACGTTGTCCATTGATCTGCTGCGGCATAATCGTCTGAGACATCAACGAGACCATTCCAATTGACATAGCCTGCATAGCGTCGCTCAACTTGCTCACCTAAAACATAGGCACGAGTAATTGAGTGTGTACCGTCTGCACCCACCAATAGATCAGATTCTATTTCGCTACCATCTGCAAATTGAATTTTTACACGCTCTCCTTCTTCAACAAAAGAAATCATTTTCTTAGCTAGATGAATATCTTCACGACCAAATTCATCCATTAACATATTCTGAAGTTCCGCACGTGATACCGGATATGGTCGTTGCCCGACTTCTTCAATCAATGGATAAAGGCTAAACTGGGTCATCACATCGCCCGTCAGACCATCAATATAAGCAAGGTTATCCATTTTGCCGCCAAGCTTTTCAACTTGCTCTGTCAAACCCAAATAATTTAGACATTTCACACCGTTAGACCATAACGAAATAGCAGCACCCACCGGTAAAATTTGTTCTGCCTGTTCATAGATGGTTACTTGGTGTCCGAATTTTTTTAGTGCGATGCCTGTAGTTAGACCCGCCATACCTGCACCAATAATTGTAATTTCCATCTATAATTCCCCTGTGTTTTATAAGTTTCTAAGTCATAAAATGCTAAAAGCGTGCCATTTTTTATAAAGCGCCCTGAAAAAAATCCAAAGTTGGCACACGCTGTGCATCTAAACGCGTGTAAATGCTTGTTTTTATCGTTTGTTAAATTTTTTGTAGCACGATAGCGCAAAGCATGAATTTTGAAAGAAAATAGCGAATGGATTTAATATATGGCGACTTTATTAGCACCCGATTTTGATATTCCTGCACAATTACAGACACTTACCAATTTGGCAGATGACCGTATTGGTGCAAAAATTATTGAATGTTCAGATGAATTTTTCGCAGAAGCAAAACGTATGCTTCAATTTGACGCGCCAATTTTTGTTGAAGATAAATTCGATGACCATGGTAAATGGATGGATGGTTGGGAAACGCGCCGTAAACGTCACACAGGTTATGACTGGGCAATTATTCAATTGGGCGTAGCTGGGCATATTAAGGCTTTAGATATTGACACTACCTTCTTCACTGGGAATTACCCTGCTTCAGCTTCAGTTGAAGCCTGCTACGCCCCTGATGGCGATCTTGCTCAAGCTGAATGGTTGAACATATTAGAGAACAACGTACTTGGCCCAAGTCAGCATCATGTTTTGCCGATTACAGCTGACCAAGTTTTTACTCATGTGCGTTTAAATATTTTTCCTGATGGTGGTGTTGCTCGTTTTAAAGTGTATGGTGAAGTGAGCGTTCAACAACAAGATCACACTGCAACAATTGATTTAGTTGCTTTAGAAAATGGTGGACGTGTAATTGCTTATAGCGATGCACATTTTGGTCATCCACGTAATCTGATTAACCCAGGTCGCGGAATTAATATGGGTGATGGTTGGGAAACCAAACGTCGTCGTGCACCGGGCTTTGATTGGTGTATTTTGGCTTTGGGTCAAACTGGTGCAATTGAAAAAATTGATATCGATACGGCACACTTTAAAGGCAACTTTCCAGCCCAAGTCTCTATTCAAGCCGTATATGTTAAAGATGCAACTGATCCACAATTAATTCCACAAAGTATGTTCTGGCCATTTTTGCTTGAAGCACAAGACATGCAAATGGATCATATTCATAGCTTTGTAAACGAAATTTTGCAACATGAAAAGATCTCGCATATTCGCATTAATATGATTCCAGATGGTGGTATCAGCCGTATTCGTTTGTGGGGTAAAACCAAAAGCTAAATTGAAAGCTTGAATACTTTCTACATCGAGAAGGATAAGTACTGTGGTTTTATCCTTCTTCTCCTACACTTGATATAGACAATAAAAGAATTACACATGGTTCAAACAATTCAGCTACAGCCCCTGAGCATTGAAAACTTTGCCCCTTTTGGTGAGGTGATTTGCTGCGGAGGACAGGATTTTTTTCATATCAATGATGCACATACCGAGCGTTATCATGCCCTTGTAACCACTGAAATCTTCGGTGAAGCACATGCAGGTATTAGTATTTTTCGTAATATTAAACAGACAGAAATTCCTTTTTCGGTTTCGATGCTTGAGCGACATCCGAATGGCTCACAAGCTTTTATCCCGATGCAAGGTCAGGCTTTTTTAATTGTGGTGGCACCTGCATTGGATGATCAAACGCCTGATATTTCAAAACTCTGTGCTTTTATTTCAGATGGTACACAAGGTGTTAACTACCATGCAGGTACATGGCATCACCCTCTATTAACTTTAGAGGCGCCAAGTAACTTTGCCGTGGTTGATCGTATTGGTATTGGACATAATTGTGATGTTTATCAGTTTAATGAAGTACTCAATATCGTGGCATAAATTTAAACTATCATTGAAATTGAAACCTCAATTTAAAATTGTCTCAGAAATTAAAAGCCCCATCCGTGGGGCTTTTAAGTCTTGTGGGCTTTGTTGCACAAAGATTTAAAAGATAACACTCTGCTCATTTGAACAGAATTCAAGTGACAACTTGGGTATGAGGACGACCTAATTCTGTAAATTTGTTCAATACGGCTATGCGTGCATGAATCTCATTCACCTGACTAGAAAAACTCCTTGCTGTTAATTTATCACCTAATAGTTTGATGCAATGCATCTTGGTTTCAACTAAACTTCGACGATGATAACCAGACCATTTTTTCCAAAGCGTTCTTCCTAAACGTTTAACTGTTTTCAGTAACTCATTCCGCTCTAAAGATCTCAATTTCTGATCTTTCCATGGTTTTGCATTTTTTCTTGGCGGAATGAGCGCATGTGCATCTCGANAACTTCGACGATGATAACCAGACCATTTTTTCCAAAGCGTTCTTCCTAAACGTTTAACTGTTTTCAGTAACTCATTCCGCTCTAAAGATCTCAATTTCTGATCTTTCCATGGTTTTGCATTTTTTCTTGGCGGAATGAGCGCATGTGCATCTCGATCTAGAATGACTTGTCTGCAGTGCTTCGTGTCATAAGCACCATCGGTATAGACCGAATCAATTCGTTCATCTAAGGGAATTTGAGCAAGTAAATCACCGAGTACTTGCGAATCGCTCACATTATTTGTAGTAAGCTGTACTGCACGTATTTGCAAGGTTTCAGCATCGATGCCAATATGAAGCTTACGCCATTGGCGACGATATTCAGGTCCATGTTTCTTACGTTTCCACTCACCTTCACCTAGAAACTTTAAGCCAGTTGAGTCGACGAGTAGATGTAGCCCATCACTACTTTTTTGATAGCTAATCGCAATATCAATATGTTTTTGTCTTCGACAAAGCGTACTGTAATCTGGTGCGGTCCAATTTAATCCACAAAGTTTAATCAGACTTTGAACAAAACCTGTGACCATGCGTAAAGAGAGTCTAAATAAAGATTTGATCATTNTGATAGCTAATCGCAATATCAATATGTTTTTGTCTTCGACAAAGCGTACTGTAATCTGGTGCGGTCCAATTTAATCCACAAAGTTTAATCAGACTTTGAACAAAACCTGTGACCATGCGTAAAGAGAGTCTAAATAAAGATTTGATCATTAAACAGCATTGAATAGCCGTATCGGAGTAAGTTTGATTTCGACCTTGCTTGTTTTGTGGTTGTGCATACCACTGAGTGTTTGGATCAAACCAAATGGAAATGTTGCCCCGATTAATGAGAGCGCGATTATAGGAAGACCAGTTGGTTGTACGATAAGTTTTAGGAGTAGGTTTATTCATTTTGAAATTATAGGACTGAATAAACCTTATAGGCTAGGTTTGTGCAACAAAGCCTTTATTTTGAATAGCTTAGTGATGACTATCTATAACAATATTGCTGGTTTTATTCACTTCTTTACTTTTAAAAAAGTTTAGATGGTTAAACACAATATTTAATACGATGGCCATGAGGCACGTTGAACTAATACCTGAATGGAACAGGGTTTGTACCCATTTTGGGAAGTTCGCATAGAATGAGTGATCAATAATTGGAATCATACCTGCGGCAATTGCTGTAGCAACAATGATTAGGTTCTTTTGCTCACTATAATCAATTTTAGCTAAAGTACGAATACCACTTGCAGCCACTGTACCAAACAATACCAAACCTGCGCCACCCAATACCGGTACAGGAATTGCAGCAATCAAACGGCCCATAATTGGTAAAATACCCAATACAACTAAAATTAAGCCACCCGCTGCAACAACAAAACGGCTTTTTACACCAGTAATCGCGACCAAGCCTACATTTTGTGCAAAGGCACTTTGCATGAATGAGCCAAATATTGGTGCTGCCGCACTTGAAAGCATATCGGCACGTAGCCCATTGGTAATACGTTCAGCGTCGACTTTGGTACCGACAATTTCACCAACAGCGATAATATCAGCTGTAGTTTCAGTCATAATCACCAATGTCACAATTAGCATTGCAATAATGGCACTCAGTTCAAATGTTGGCATACCAAAGGCAAAGAAACTTGGGAATTGAATCCAATTGCCATTTGCGACTTTTGAGAAATCGCCAAAGCCCATCGCATATGCCAGCACTGTACCTAGCACAATTGCTAATAAGATGGATAAACGACGAATTGTAGCGTTTCGAGTAATATTCAGCACAATGACAATGGCTAAAGTTAGAAAAGCCAAACTAATATTTTCAGCACTGCCCCAATCAGGCGCTTTGCTATTTCCACCCATCATCCAACGTACTGCGACAGGTAGCAATGACAAACCAATCACGGTAATCACGCAGCCGGTCACGATTGGCGGGAAAAAACGAATAATTTTTGAAAAATATGGTGCTAAAAAGAAACCGATTAATGAAGCAACAATAACCGCACCATATACTGCCGAAAGCCCACCACCTGCAGTGACTATGGCAATCATCGTTGCCACACCAGCAAAGGATACGCCTTGAACTAGGGGTAATTTTGCACCGATGTATTTCACACCGACCGTTTGTAAAATCGTGGCTAAACCACCGACAAATAATGCTGCTGCAATTAATAAACCAATTTGTGCAGGTTCAAGTCCTGCGGCTGTACCAATAATCAGTGGCGGCGCAATAATACCGCCATACATCGTCAATACATGTTGTAAGCCATAAGCTAGGCTTTTCCCTGCACCTAAATATTCATGTTCTGGTGAAACTGTTTGATTTTGTTCTGTCATTTTTATATCCCCCGATCCGTTTTATGATGCTGTTTTTAGCTACCGCGATATGTTGAATAGGCAAAAGGGCTAATCAACAAAGGAATATGAAAATGCTGTGAGGCATCTTTTACTAAGAAATGAATTACTGCTTTTGGGAAAAAAGTTTCGGTATTAAGACTTTCAAAATAGTCCGCTGTGGCAAACTCTAAGCTATAGCTACCCGTAGAAAATTCGCTTAAACCAAAGTCGGTCACACGGCCATCTGCATTGGTTTGCCCTTCACCAAGTAACATACCGTCTGCATTGAATAATTTAATCAAGACATTGGCAGCAGGTTTCCCAAGATTTGTATCTAAAATATGTGAGCTGATCATGCACTTAGCTCCTGTTTTAATCTTAATAAGGCAATTTCAGCCAATTGATGATGGACAATACGCTTTTCAGTTTCTGGATTATTCAGCAGACGGTACTGCAATGCTTGTAATACATTTTCACTGCTTAAGCCTGAAGCTTTAATTAAGAAGATATAGCCGTACTTTTTTTCATAAGCGATGTTGCCTTTGAGCAATGCCATTTGTGTTTCTTCATCGGCTGAAATAGCGGATTGTTCACGGTTGGAAAAATTCTTTTCTAATTCAGAAAGTTCAGCTTGGGCTTTTTTTTCACCAATACGCGGGTGATTATCTAAAGCAGATTTAATTTCTTCCCACGACCATGTACGAGCAGCTTGAGCCGCGTATTCCAAAATACTGTCTAATGATGCATACGGACGCTGACTGAGCAGCTCATTCGCCCAGCTTTCAATTTGCACACAGTGCTTTAAAAATGTTTTTACATCGGCTTCGGATGCTTGATTAAATTCAACAAGTTGCACTATTAAATCGCCTAAAAATATTTAATGTTCGTTCAAAACATGTTTTGCAATATCAATGCCAATCCCTTATTTCTTAGACAAATTGCTTTTTATAGGCACAAAAAAAGAGGCGCTAAGCCTCTCTTTCTTCTTTATTTTTTTTATTACGGTGCATGGTGTTTTATCCAATGTTCTGCAATATCGGCACGACGACAAACCCATACTTTTTCATGCGATTGCACATAATCTAAGAATCTTTGTAGTGCTTTAAAGCGTCCTGGTCGCCCTAAAATACGACAGTGCATACCAATAGATAGCATTTTTGGCGCAGTTTCACCTTCGGCATATAACACATCAAAGGCATCTTTAAGGTATTGATAAAATTGCTCACCACTATTAAAACCACCCGGCGAGCAAAACTTCATATCATTACTTTCAAGTGTATATGGAATGATTAAATGCGGACGTGTTGCACCATCTACATTCGTCACTGTGCTCCAAAATGGTAAGTCATCGCCATAATAGTCACAGTCATATTGAATCTGAGGAAATTCAGCAAGTAATTTTCGAGTATTCGGGCTATCACGTCCGGTATACCAACCGATTGGTGTTTTACCAAATAGCGTTTCAAGCACGCTAATAGCTTGATCCATATGTTGGCGTTCTTGTTCGATTGGCATATCTTGATAATGCAACCAACGTTGACCATGCGATACGACATCATAATTGGCTGCTTTAATCGCTTCCACAATGTAAGGATTGCGTGCCAAAGCCATACCCACACCGAAAATGGTCATGGGGAGTTGGCGTTTTTTAAACTCTTGGTGAATGCGCCAAAAGCCCGCTCGTGAGCCATATTCGTACATGGAATCCATCGACATGTGTTTGTCTGGAAAACTGGCCGCGCCAATAATATCTGACAAAAACTGTTCTGAACCTGCATCACCATGTTCTACATGGTTTTCACCGCCTTCTTCATAGTTCAATACAAACTGAACCGCGACACGAGCACCATTTGGCCATTCCACTTTGGGTGGTTCTCCATGATAGCCAATCAGATCTCTGGAATAGTCTTGTTGTTGAATCTGGTCTATCAGATCTTGCCCACGTAAATATGTTGCTGTCACATCCACTTCCTAATTTGTTATATCAAACAGTCAAAAAATAGAATGAATTAAGCAATTAGTGCGCCAAAACTTAGTATACAAGTTTTATTTCCTTTCTAAAGGAACGACAACTGATGACGCGTGCATATTGAGCATCTAACTTTATAAATTTAATAGGCTTTGTTGCACAAACATTCAAAAGCTAAACTTCTTCCAAGTTATCTAAATTTAAGTGGCAACTTGGGTGTGAGGTCGGCCTAAATCTGTAAATTTATTTAATACGGCCACACGTGCATGAATCTCATTGACTTGGCTTTGAAAGTTTCTCGCACGGAGTTTATCGCCTAATAATTTGATGCAATGCATCTTGGTTTCTATCAGACTTCTGCGATGATAGCCTGACCAATTTTTCCATATTGTTCTTCCTAAACGTTTAACTGTTCGAAGTAATTCATTTCGCTCTAGCGAGCTGGTCTTTGTATCTTTCCAAGGTTTCGCATTTTTTCTTGGCGGAATCACCGCATGTGCTTGTCGGTCTGCAATTACTTGACGGCATTGCTTGGTGTCATAAGCCCCATCAGTATAGACAGAGTCAATCTGCTCATCTTGTGGAATCTGATCGAGTAAATCACCAAGCACTTGTGAATCACTCACATTATTTGTAGTGAGTTGAATAGCGCGTATTTGAAGGGTTTCAGCATCTATACCAATATGAAGTTTACGCCATTGGCGACGATATTCAGGTTGGTGTTTCTTACGCTTCCATTCACCTTCGCCTAGAAACTTTAAGCCAGTAGAATCGACGAGTAGCTGGAGACCATTACTGCTTTTTTGATAGTTAATTGCAATATCAATATGCTTTTGTCTTCTGCAGATGGTGGAATAGTCTGGTGCTGTCCAATCTAATCTACAAAGATGAATGAGACTTTGCACAAAGCCAGTGACCATGCGTAAAGAAAGACGAAATAAGGATTTGATCATTAAACAGCATTGGATGGCTGTATCTGAATAAGTTTGATTTCGACCATGTTTACCTTTGGGTTGAGCGTACCATTGAGTCTTGGGATCAAACCAAATTGAGAGATTTCCTCGATTTATTAATGCACTGTTATAAGAAGACCAATTGGTTGTACGATAGATTTTAGGTGTGGGCTTATTCATTTGAGAATTATATTGTGGAATAAGCCTTTAGAGATAGGTTTGTGCAACAAAGCCGATTATATTCAAGCACATGAGAATGTTTGGATTTGTCGACGAGGGGATATTGCTGAACATTGGTATCAGCATCATGCGGAATAAGGAACCTGTCTGAGTTCAATTATACGTTTAGAAATAATTAACTTATGCAACAACATCCAAAATGCTATCTATGCAGAGTTTCTAGGAAATGAAGTGGAAATTTTTTAGATGGATGGGGGGCTTCATCTTTTTTCTGTATAGGCAAATCAGACAGACTATATTTGTTTAGGAGAGTGATGGTAGCCCATAAAATTGTGTGAAAAATACAACTCGCCAATGGTACTGGCGTGAAAAGATACTTTAATAGTGCAACTCACTTATTTATTATTTTTTATTTGAAATTAAATAATTAGGTTTTAATTTTACCCTAAATATTTTGATCTCCATTAGAAAATAAATGTTGGTTCAAAAATTGCTTCTATGTTTGTTGTGGTGCAATTTTGCATGCAGGAATAAATTTTGAATCAATTTAGGTCAAAAGTAATACCAGATAAAGTAAAGCATGGAGAAAAAATGGAAATTTATACTCAACGATTAGAAGCAGTTACAGAAAATTGTGACTTTGATGTCATTGAGCTGACTTTCGATACGCGCCAAAAGAGCCGTTTTCGTGCAACTTTAAAAAATGGGGTAGATATTGGTGCAGATTTGCCGCGCACAGGCATTTTACGCAGTGGATCATATATTTCGACGGAAAGCGGAAATATTCTTAAAGTTGAAGCGAAACCAGAAAAACTGATGAAAGTTTCGGCACAGCAAGAATTTGATTTATTAAAAGCTGCATATCATCTCGGCAATCGTCACGTTCCCTTAATGTTGACGCCAACAGCATTATATTTCGAACCAGATCATGTACTGGCTGAAATGGTAGTGGGTTTGGGATTAAACGTTGCAGAGGTAGATCATCCTTTTGAACCAGAAAGCGGTGCTTATGCACAACATCAACATGATCATCGCTTAAGCCCAATCAAGACTTTACATCATGTCCATCACTAATCCGTCACAACTACTCAGCTTGTTGACCTTGTCATCAACTGCGTTACCGATAGGGGCATATTGCTATTCGCAAGGTGTGGAAAGTGCCATTGATCGAGGGCTGATTCATGATGAAGCCTCCAGCATTGCTTATTTTGAAGAAGTGCTGGAAATGCTCTTGGTTCGCTTTGAGTTGCCAGTGCTGAAACGTTTAATGCAATACAGTGATGACGAAGTAAATTTTACTTACTGGGCAAACTTTTACCGCGCCAGCCGTGAGAGTAAAGAGCTACTGGCAGAATCGAAACAGTTGGCATTTTCTTTAAATGCATGGATTAGAGACGTATTAAAGCAACCCGTTAAAGTGAAAAAACAGCTGGGCTTTGTTCCAGTGTATGGAAACCTGTGTGGCACCTTGGGGCTAAATCAAACAGAAGTACTCACGGCTTATACCTTTACCCTTTTAGAAAATCAGGTCTTGGCGGCAGTTAAAACCGTACCGCTTGGACAGATGAGTGGTCAGCGTATTTTGTGGCATTTACATGCGCTTATTCCCGCAGCAATTACGCGTGCGCTGGCATTGCCAGACACAGAAATCAGTAGTGCTTTACCGCAATATGCCATGCTCAGTATGCACCACGAGACCCAATATTCAAGACTATTCAGATCATAATTTTAAGAGGAAAAAACATGTCACAACGTAGCCCATTACGTGTAGGAATTGGTGGACCAGTCGGGTCGGGTAAAACAGCGCTGACCTTGAATTTATGTCAGGCCTTGCGTGAAAAATATAATATGGCGGTCGTCACCAATGACATTTATACCAAAGAAGATTCAAACTTTTTAACCCGCAATGAAGCCATGTCTCCAGAGCGTATTGTTGGGGTGGAAACAGGTGGTTGTCCGCATACTGCCATTCGTGAAGATGCGTCTATTAACCTCGCGGCAATTGATGATTTATGTGAAAAGTTTGATGGGCTTGAGCTGATTATTATTGAAAGTGGTGGAGATAATTTGGCAGCGACATTTAGTCCTGAGCTTTCAGATTTAACCCTGTATGTGATTGATGTGGCGGGGGGAGAAAAGATTCCACGTAAAGGTGGTCCAGGCATTACCAAATCCGATTTGTTGATTATCAATAAAACCGACTTGGCACCAATGGTCGGCGCAAACCTAAGTGTGATGGACCAAGATGCTAAACGTATGCGTGGCGATAAGCCGTTCTTGTTTAGCAATATGAAAACCAAAGAAGGTTTGGAAATTATTATTTCGTTCATTGAAAAACAAGGTCTATTCAAAGCTTAATTCGGGGAAACACCATGACTTATTTAAAAAGAACTTTAGCCACTTTCGCCGCAGCTTTTCCAATGTGGGCAATGGCACATCCCGGACATGAACAACAGAATAGTTTCTTGACGGGCTTTATTCATCCATTTACTGGAATTGATCACCTCACAATGGCAATCGCTTTTGGTGTGCTGCTGTGGTCAGCGGCTAATCGTTGGAAAGTAGGCGGATTGTTGGGTTTAGTTGTGGCCATGATTGCGGGTTTTAGCCTTGGGCAGTTGCATATCGTTTCCGCAAATATTGCTGAATACGGCATTGTTTTCTCCTTATCTGTTCTTGCCATTGCCCTATGGACCAAAGCCAATCGACTGTTTGCAGTTGCGACTATGGTTTTAGCAAGTTTTCATGGTATGGCGCATGGTGCCGAATTGAGTCATTCAGGTCATGTGATCGGTTTAGTCTTCGGCATGGTTGTTGCTATGTCTTGTATCTACGCAGGTGGCTTGGGTTTAGGTGCATTGGTACAAAAATATGTGCCACATGGTAAGAAAATTGTCGGTGGAATTGCCGCAGTTGTTGCATTGATTGGTTTGGCTTAATGATTTTTAGGTCGTTTTGATGAACAAATTTCAGCACAGCAAATTATTGGTATTGATCACGCAGAGGAAGCATGCAGGATTTAACCGTCAGTCGAACGCATGATGCTCAATTATGGTTTGCCAAGTTGGAACTCGGTTTTCAGGCTCAAAAAGAGCCTGAATGCACGGTGTTACATCACCGCAAACATTATGGTCCTGTGCGGGTACAAAAAATGCTTTGGCCTGAAAAAACAGGGGTTTGCCATGCCATTATTGTGCATCCACCTGCGGGCATTGCGGGTGGGGATCACCTGACTTTTGATATGTCTGTCGATGCGCAGGCTCATGCCTTAGTGACCACCCCGGGCGCAGGTAAATGGTACAAAACCAATGGTAAAAAGGCCTATCAGCATATCAATATTTGTTTGAATGCTGATGCTATTTTTGAATGGCTGCCGCAAGAAACCATGCTGTTTAATGGTGCGAATGCGCATTCAGAAACCATCATTCATTTGGATCATGCAGCCAGTTTTATTGGTTGGGACATGTTGGTCATTGGTCGCCAAGCACGTGAAGAGCAATTTAGTGATGGTGCCTATAGCAACCAGTTCAAATTGTTCCGTAATCAAACTTTGTTGGTGGCAGATACTTTAAGTTTTAAGGGCAATGACCGCTGGTTAAGTTCATGCCTAGGCATGCATGGTCAATCTGTGATGGGGAGTTTCTGGGCCGTGCCCCCCATGCAATATCGTGCCAGTCTAGATTTAGAACAGTATTTGGATTTAATCCGTGAACTGATGATGCGTATGGATGTACCTGTCACCTTAACGGTTTTGGATGATGTGATTTGTGCGCGCTATTTGGGGAATGATGTTCGGCAATGTCATGATGCTTTTGCTGCCATCAGAGCGAAATTAAGACGCTATTGGTACGATCTGGATGAAGAATTCCCACGTATTTGGAGAACTTAAATTCATTTTAGCCTGTAATTTCAAGACCAAATGACACAACGATTTTTGGTCATGTATAGCTCATGAGCGAAGCATCTCCACGTTTAAATAGGTAAAAGATATGGAATTAAATCCAACAGAAAAAGACAAACTTTTAATTTTTACCGCGGGCTTGGTTGCAGAGCGCCGTAAAGCACGTGGTTTAAAGCTGAATTATCCTGAAGCGATTGCGTATATTTCTGCTGCCTTGCTTGAAGGTGCACGCGATGGCATGAGCGTAAGCGAGCTGATGCACTACGGCACGACTTTACTGAGCCGCAATGATGTGATGGATGGCATCGCAGAAATGATTGTTGAAGTCCAAGTTGAAGCAACCTTTCCAGATGGTTCAAAACTGGTGACTGTACATCAACCGATTATGTAAAGAACTATAAGGAATAAAGATGATTCCAGGTGAAGTAATTACGTCAGATCGCGATATTGAGTTAAATGTTGGACGTGAAACCCTAAAAATAACGGTTGCGAACGCTGGGGATCGACCAATTCAAATTGGTTCGCATTTTCACTTTTATGAAGCCAATGATGCTTTGCAATTTGAGCGCGAGCGTGCCAAAGGCTACCGTTTGAATATTGCTGCGGGCACCGCAGTACGGTTTGAGCCGGGTCAGAGCCGAGATGTCGAATTGGTGGCACTAGCAGGAAAGCGTGAAGTGTATGGTTTTGCGGGTCGAGTGATGGGGAAACTTGACTAAGTCGGGCCATCAAAATCTTTTAAGAATTTAGAGTAATCTATGATGAAAATGTCACGTCGTGCATATGCGGAAATGTTCGGACCAACCGTAGGGGATCGTGTTCGTTTGGCGGATACGGAACTGTTTATTGAAGTCGAACAAGACCTGACCACTTATGGTGAAGAAGTTAAATTCGGTGGTGGTAAAGTCATTCGAGACGGCATGGGGCAATCCCAATTGTTGGCAGATGATGTTGCCGATACCGTCATTACCAATGCACTTATTGTCGATTGGTGGGGCATTGTGAAAGCCGATGTCGGTTTAAAGAATGGTCGTATCTGGAAAATTGGTAAGGCGGGAAATCCTGACATACAACCCAATATCACCATTCCGTTGGGAGCGGCCACGGAAGTGATTGCGGGGGAAGGTCAAATTCTAACTGCAGGCGGCATTGACACGCATATTCACTGGATTTGCCCGCAACAGGTAGAAACTGCACTCATGTCAGGTACAACCACTATGATTGGTGGCGGAACAGGTCCAGCAGCAGGGACATCCGCAACCACAGTGACACCGGGACCATGGCATATTGCGACCATGTTGCAAGCCATCGATGATTTACCTATGAATATTGGGCTATTGGGCAAAGGAAATTTGAGTTTGCCCGATCCTGTCCGCGAGCAGATTGAAGCAGGTGTGGTGGGTTTAAAACTGCATGAAGATTGGGGTTCAACCCCTGCTGCCATTGATAACTGTTTGACTGTCGCGGATGAATATGATGTGCAAGTCGCAATTCATACTGATACTTTAAACGAGAGCGGCTTTTTAGAAGAAACGTTGGCGGCATTTAAACAGCGTACCATTCACACCTATCATACTGAAGGTGCAGGTGGTGGTCATGCGCCTGATATTTTAAAAGCCATTGGTCAGGCCAACGTGTTGCCATCTTCAACCAATCCGACGCGCCCATATACGGTTAATACCATTGATGAGCATTTGGACATGCTGATGGTATGTCATCATTTAGATCCTGCGATTTCAGAAGATGTTGCATTTGCCGAAAGTCGAATTCGTCGTGAAACCATTGCCGCGGAAGATATTTTGCAAGATTTGGGCGCAATTTCCATGATGTCGTCTGATTCACAGGCAATGGGGCGTGTGGGCGAAGTGATTATTCGTACATGGCAAACCGCACATAAAATGAAAGTGCAGCGTGGACCGCTAGAAGGTGATACGCCACATACCGATAATCAGCGGGTTAAACGTTATATTGCGAAATATACAATTAATCCAGCCATTACCCACGGTTTGAGTCATGAAGTCGGCTCGGTCGAAGAAGGTAAGCTGGCAGACTTGGTGCTGTGGAAACCTGCATTTTTTGGTGTTAAACCTGCCATGATTATTAAAGGCGGTATGATTGCAGCAGCACCAATGGGGGATATTAATGCGTCCATTCCAACGCCGCAGCCTGTGCACTACCGTCCCATGTTTGGCGCAAATGCCCGCGGTGTGCATAACACCTGTATTACCTTCTTGTCTCAGGCAGGAATTAATAATGGTGTAGCGGAAAAATTAGGTCTGAAAAAAATCATTTCTGCATGTAAAAACACACGTAATATTTCAAAAGCCGATATGAAGCACAACACCTATACACCAGTGATGGAAGTTGATTCGGAAATCTACGAAGTACGGGCAGATGGCATACATTTGACCTGTGAACCAGCAGAATTATTGCCAATGGCACAGCGTTATTTCTTGTTTTAATTAATTATCTTGCTTAAAAGCCAGCCAATCAATCTCTCACGAGTTTAAAGTCTTAAATCCATAACGTGAATAAACTCCTTTATGGATTTTTGGCTAATGATTCTATTTACTAAGCATGAGTATTTAGGATACCCAAACTAGTTTTAACTAACTGGCATGTCCTTTCAGGCTTTGTTGCACAAAGATTTTAAAATTAGAACAGCTCTAAGCTAATTAAAACGTAATCATTCGATGAATACCTTACTAGATTTCAGGCAGGTTTCCAGTTATGTGGCAGCAGCTCTCACCATTATGGAAGTATGCTCTGACTTTTAGCGGCGTAATATTTATTTTTTGGTATGGCTATCAATCTGCAATATCAGCTTGAGGGAAGATAATGTACCTAGAGTTAGAAAATTTAGAAATTGCTCAAAGTTGGTTAAAGATCGTTTTTATGGCGATGGCTATCACTTAACCGTACCGAATTTGTCGGAAACTTATTTAAGCAAATTTCATACCTAAATTGTCGATTAAATTTGAGTGGATTGCGATAGCTCAATTTTTTAAATCTTTATGCAACAAAGCCTTATGAACTTAAAGTATCATGTTCTAAATTTAACATAATCTATATTATGCGAAATCAGTTTTGTTAGAAACCATTTAAAGTGTCTGTATTCTCACCAATAAAAATGTCCGCTTTTAGAATATACGCTTTTGCGATTTTCTTAGCGGACGGTTTGATATGTTGGTGTCTATGTCGGATAAAGAACTTAAACGAATGCAGCTTCCAGATTTATTGCTCCATTGATCTTTCATGGTTCATGTAATCGCAGCTCTTTTGCTGGGTGGCTTGAATATTTGCTGAAAAGCTTAACTAAAGATAAAAATGGTCAGTACCAAAAGCACTTACTGATTTTAGATAACGCATCGATTCATAAAGGTAAAGAAATTGATGGATTAGCTCTCCGATACAATGCCAGACTCATGTATTTACCGACATATAGTCCAAATCTAAACCCAATTGAAAAAGCATGGTCTGTACTCAAAAGAAAAGTCAGAAATATTGTCAGTCAACAAGAAAAATCGATTAGAGAAGCCTTGGATATAGGATTTAAGTTAATGTAGTTTATAATAATTATTTATATTATCCAAAACAAATAATACTGATTTTTAGAAACGCATACCACTCTTTGTTATTTTAAATAAAAAGGCCTGAGTTATTAAAATTTTAATCCAAGAAAATAATATTTAAATGTAACAACCCAAAATATAATACTCTTATTTAATTAAATTACTTCGTAAAGATAATTAATTTGATCCTACTTATGCCATCTTCCAAACTCCCAAAAAAGCATAACTAAAAATAATCACAGATCGACTTCAAAAAAAATACAAACTATTCACACATAAAAAAATCATCCAAAAATAGATCAAAAAATATCCATTACTACCGTTACACAGCAAAAAAAATTTCAATACATACTTTTTTTGGTGTTTTTAGCCGTTCAATACATACCGAAAAAATTTCAATACATACTTTTTTGATGTTTTTAGCCGTTCAATACATACCGAAAAAATTTCAATACATACTTTTTTGGTGTTTTTAGCCGTTCAATACATACCGAAAAAATTTCAATACATGCTTTTTTGGGTGTTTATAATTAAATAACTCTCATATTTACATACAGTAATTATGTGTTCCATATATTCAAATATTTTCTTGCCAATTTTCATTTAAATCAATATTTACTATAAATTAATAAAGCAGAGTTATTGAAATTTTCAATATTAAATTATAGCTGATTACACATAGGAGAATATTATTTTTAGTAATAAATTTTTAAATATTATCTTTAATAGACCTCTTTCATAAATTATTTTCTACTCAAATCTAAATTATAGATTCCAGCGATTAAATTGAATCTCAAAACCAAGTCGTTTAACTCTATTTCGGTAACGTTCAGCAAGGATTTTAAAGGTCTTAAGGCGACCAAATACATGCTCAATCCCGATTCTTCTTTTATTGATTTCCTGATTATAGATTTTGAGTTCAGGATCCAATTTACAGCTCCTTTTGGCTTTTAATGGCAATAGGCTATTAGGATACACAGCATAAATTCCCTAGTAGCCTTTATCTGCGAGAATAAAAGCCCCAGAAGGAATCTGGCTTAAATTTCATTTGAATAGTTCGAAATCATGCACCGTACCGCGATCAGTATATAAGCTCAGAATTTTCTGTGTCTTATAATGAATGATGGCCTGTATTTTAAAGGTATGCGTCTTTTTTCTTGCCACTATAGCTTTTCTTCTGTTTTTTTAGGCCTTTGAATTGGAATTTCTGTGGCATCTACGATCACAACATTCCAGTCTATGCCTTCACCTTCGGGAAAATTCCTCGGTAAATTAAACAGATTGGACTGAATCAGGTAATCTTCAACATGACGTACAATCCTTGAGGCTGTTGACTCTGAAACCCCGTAACTCGTAGCAATGTGAAATAAAGTTCGGTATTCCCGCCAATAGCTCAGACAGAGAAGAACCTAGTCTTCCAGGCTTAACTTGGGTGGTCTGCCTTTAGCTGAAACATGCTTCTGCATCAGCAAACCCTCTATCGTTCAGTCGAGTTTATTCAGCGGTATTATTGGCATCCAAACTATACTATTGCCAATAAAAAAATTTCAATGGCATCAAGAAATGCTAGTTTCCATTGATTGGAATGAATTGGCACGAATTGGAATTATGATGGCTGATTTTGACTCAACAAATAATTGTATTACCAATAAAAATATACTCATTGGCATCTAAAACATGTTTATATGCCTGAATCTTACAAATTAAGCACCGCTGTTATTGAGACCAAAATGGCTCAGTTTGTAGGTTGGTACAATACTGAAGTAGATCAACTCAACCCGACTGAGCTAGCAGCCAAAGTACATGCTGACTTTGTAGGCATACATCCATTTATTGATGAATTTAGAATTGATGAAGGCAGGTTATCCGCCCCTGTGTAATTAAAGTGGAAAACCGCTTGGTTATTATGAAGCATTTGATCAATGGATGGCTCATAGCAAAACCGAACCTTTCGTGCAGTTAGTTGCGGATTCTGTACTAGAAGGCTTTAAGCCTTATCAGCTGGTTTTAGGAATTTAATCCCCAATCCGACGAATGGAGTTGTTTTTTTCCACTGCTGTTTTTACCATCTTGATTATGTTACAAAATCAAGATGAACAAATAAAATGAATGAATATCAGCATGGTGGTGCCCGTGAAGGTTCTGGTCGAAAACCGGTTCATGAAGGCCCAACCAAAGTGATCCGGGTTCCTGAAGCCCGTATACTGGAAATCAGGCAGTATCTGGATCAGGTAAAAAAACCGGCCCGCAATGATGTTGCTTCGATTACTCCGGTTGAAGCCAGAACACATTATGAGATTCCGGTTGCCTTGCAAAAGGTGGCTGCAGGTTTCCCTTCCCCAGCCCAAGACTATATCGACAAGACCCTGGATCTGAACGAGTTCCTGATCCAGAACCAGCAGGCTACCTTTATCGTTGAGGTGGAATCGCTTTCCATGCGCGATGCCGGGATTGATCTGAAGGACAAGCTGATCGTGGACCGCAGTATTGAGCCCAAGCATGGTGATATTGTTCTGGCCCTGATCGACAATGATTTCACCATCAAACGACTGATGATTGAAGGCGACAAACGCTGGTTACAGGCGGAAAACCCGGATTATGCGGATATCCATTTGAAAGACGGTCAGACCCTGCTGATCTGGGGTGTAGTCACCAGTGTCATCAAGAAGTTCAGATGAACAGCCACGAGCGGATTTATGCCCTGATCGACATCAACAACTGTTATGTCAGTTGTGAACGGGTGTTTAATCCCAGCCTGAATCACCGTCCAGTGATTGTGCTGAGCAATAATGATGGTTGTGCAGTGGCCCGCAGTAATGAGGCCAAAGCCCTGGGCATCAAGATGGGTGTTCCGTTGTTTCAGGTTCAGGACATTGTCCGGCAGCATCAAGTGGTGGTGCTGTCGAGCAACTATGCCCTGTATGCGGAAATGTCCAATCGCTTCCATTCGATTTTGGCCGGTTATGTGGCTCCGTATGAACAGGAAATCTATTCGATTGATGAATGTTTTCTGGATTTAACCAGTTATGCACAGCATTTTGACTTGACCCGCTATGCCAGAGAGATGAAACAGCGGATCTGGGACTGGATCGGGTTGCCGGTATCCATCGGGATTGGTCGCAGCAAGACCGAAGCCAAGCTAGCCAATCACCTTGCCAAGAAATGGCCTGGCTTTGCAGGCGTATGCAATGTGCTGGAGCTGGATTATCTGGATCAGGAAACGCTGTATGCCGGAATTGAGGTGGGTGAAGTCTGGGGTGTGGGACGTAAGCTGGTCAAAAAGCTGAACCAGATGGGCATCCATTCGGTACTGGATCTGGCCATGCAGGATGCGCATCGCATGGGAAGTTTGTTTTCAGTGCTGATGCAGCGCACGGTGCTGGAATTACAGGGCATCTCCTGTTTGCAACTGGAGGATGCTCCTGCACCCAAGCAGCAGATTGTGGCTAGCCGCTCCTTTGGAGAACGGATTACCGAGCTGGATGATCTGAAAGAAGCCATGGGTAAGTATGTGCAAGATGCAGTCATGCGCTTGCGTGCGGATGCCTCGCTGTGTGGCTGTATCATTGCTTTCGTGCAATCCAATCCTTTTGATCAAAACACAGCGTATTACAGCAAATCGTTGGCCTTTGAATTCCCGGAACCCACGGACTGTGTACTTGATCTGATTCATGCTGCGATGCAGTTACTGCAAGGCATCTATAAGCCAGAGGTAAAGTATAAAAAATGTGGGGTGATTCTGACCGGTCTGGTCAGCAAGACCCGCTATGTGCCTGATCTGCTTACAGACCATCGCCAGCGTGAAAGCAACGAACAGCTGATGCAGGCTTTAGAAGCCGTGCAAGCCAGATATGGCAAGACTAAACTGGCAGTGGGATCGTGTTATTTACCACAGCGGAAATGGTCGATGAACCGGACACATCTGACCCAGAACTATTTCAGCTGGCAGGGATTATTGAAAATTACCCATTAAGCCATCACCCCTTTTTAGGTTAAACAGGTGACAATTAACAACCGGACATCTATCCAGCCCCCCTATTGCGGACGGATCGCTGCTGGGAAGATACTCATATCGCTATGGTAAAACATTGAGCTCATCATATTGCAAGCAACTCAGGAGGCTTAAATCGCATGGCTAAAACAACAAAGGACGAAATCCCTGTAGAAGAATCAGCTCAAGCCAGTGAAGTTTCTGACAAAGTAACGGAAGCTAGAGCGTTATTGGGCAAGCAAATGTCCGCAAACCTGATTGCGATCGCAGAACTGACCCATACCCCGATTCCACACATGCAGGTAGATGAACACGGGGTTTTTCACGAGATTCAAAGAACTGATAGGTAGAGCTGCGTGGATTGCAGGAACGGACGGTATTCTCCTGTTCAATCGGTCGAGTGCTCAGATCCAGTTTGATCGTTATCGTTCAGTGCGGTTTTTTTGTCCCTAATGCATGGTTTTATACAGTTAATTACCGCAATCTGTACTCAACAGGCTAGACGCTTTATGGTCCTTAGGCTTTTTTTCTATTCCTTAAAGGTGTCATTCAGCGCCTGCTGAACGGCATCAATCCTTGATTTGCAGGCTTTGTAGGCGATCATCGATTCTTCAACGATCGCCATCAGATTATCAATATCCGGTTCTTCCTGCGATTCCAGCAATTCGGCATTCTTCCTGAGAATCTCGTAGCCCTGCTTAAAACTTAGTTGTTCATTGTTCATGTGTGCTTACCTGTGTCACGGTGGCATCAATCATGCCATCCTGGAGTTCGATCTGGAGTTGCTGGCCAGTGATTTGTTGCACCGAGCGGATGGCTTTGCCCTGACTGCGGACAATTGCATAGCCCTTGGCCATCACGTTTCGTGGATTCTGTAGCAAGGTTTCCCGCATCAGGGATTCGGTCTGCTGGGCAGCCCGCCGGAGTTGTTGCTGGGCAAAATACAGGGTATCGCTTTTTAAGAGATCAACACTACGCTGCGCATCATTGAGCTGGCTTTGTGCCAGAGTTTGGATGGTTTTCAGGTACTGATCGTTCTGGCTTTGATAGGCGGTCAGCTGATGCTGGGACAGCAGTTTGATGGTCTGCAGTGCCGTACTGGCTTCATTGACCCGTTCGACAATCAGGTTGCGGATCCCGGCGATGACTTTACTCGGGGTATCAAAGGAGCGGTGCGCGATTTCATCCAGGATGGTGCGGTCCTTTTCATGGCCAATGCCCACCCAGATTGGCACTGTTCTTTTGCATAACAGCGCAGCCAGATCATAGTCGTTCAGATAGGCCAGATCATTGACTGCCCCGCCCCCGCGGATGATCACAATCAGGTCGGGAGCGCTTTGGTACGCTTGAGCCCACTGCCTCAATGCACTGGCCAGAGCCTGCATAATACTGCCGGGGGCGGTATTGCCCTGGAAGGTGGCTGCATGATAAACGAAATGGCAGACACCCGCCTGAGCCAGGGCATCGGCATCTTTTTTGAAGTCCCCCAGCCCGGCGGCATTTTCCGGGGCGATGACCAAGACGTTCTGCAAATCAAAAGGTGTCGGTAGCTGTTTGTTGTGATTGAGCAGACCTTCCTGAGTCAGGCGTTGCAGGATCTGCTGATAGCGCTTGGCAATGTCACCCAGGGTAAAACTGGAGTCGATGTCTTCAATATTGACCGAGAAGCCGTATTGCGGATCAAATTTAGCTTTGACCTTGATCAGGACATTCAAATCCTTGGAAAGTTCAATGCCGCTTTCCCGTTCAAACCTTAGTACGATTTTTTGTGCGGTAAATTTCCAGAGGGTGCCTTTACAGCTGGCAATCACTTTATGGCTGTCTTCATCTTTCTCTGCCAGCTCCAGATAGTAATGCCCGCCTTTGATACTCAGGTTACGGATCTCGGCTTTGACCCATACCGCCTCATCGAAAGTCAGCTGGATGACTTCCTGTACGGTGGTCAGGTATTCACTGAGACTGAGTTGGGTTTCTGACATGAAAGAAAATACGGAATGCGGTCATTTGATCCTACAAAATAACAGCTTTCATTTCAAAGCATAGAATTGTTTGGAAAATCCAGAGTGTTGCTGTGTACGTCCACAAGCTGCTGAAAGCCTCTCATCAGGAATTGACTATTTTGCGCTGAGGATAAACGGGGCAGACTTCAATTTTTGTCCAGTAAATGCATCAGCTGCTTGATGGCGTCATTTGCAGGACGAGGATTTTCCAAGCACATCTATCAGCATGGTGTGATCTGCCGCATTCCCCTGCACCCCAGGGTTGGATTTCAGCACATCTTCTGCCCGTTCTAAAGAGGCATAAAGGATAAAATCACTGACACTGATGACCAACAGGTTTGCGGCCTGCTCAATCACTTTTTTCGTATCAGCCGTGATTTGAATATTGATCTGTTCAGTTGCCAGGTGAGCCATATTTTTTGCAGAGCGTGGCGTAGCTACTGTCTCATGCTTACTGATCATATCGGCTACAACCTCGGCAACAAAATCAACAATTCCTGAGAACGCTTTAGACTAATCTACGTCAAGCCAGGACAATGCGGGGAACTCGGCACATAAACCGACATATGCATTATCTTCTGCCGACCATGTGACACGGTAAGTATATTGTTTACTGGGCACTGTTGCAAATAGAGATTTGAGTCGATGATGTTCCCTTTAAAAAGTACTTAGAGACCGAAAACCCTGTTGATTAGACACACTTCACTCTGAGATAGTCGTGTGATCAACATTCACACCACGTTCAGAAAGCATTTCCCGAAGTTCACGTAGCTAATGCCATATTACAATACCAGCACACAGCCCAAAGAATGATTTCGCCCTAAAAATGCCGACAATGGAAGAGATTCATATACTGAACTTTTAGCTAAAAAACTATTTTGCTTATCATCAATCGCTATTTGCAACAGTGCCATAAATTATGGCTCTTACTTTTTACGAAGTAAGTGTTTTACTTTATGTACAGAATACTGTACAATTAAAATTACTAAGACAATGATGATTGTTAATCGGTGGCTATAAATGCATGTATTTACATATACAGATGCTCGCAATAACCTGAAAACGGTTTTAGACCGTGTTATTGATGATGCAGATGTAGCTGTTATTACACGTAAAGAAGGTCAACATGCCGTTGTTATGGGTCAAGACTATTACGATAGTTTGATGGAAACATTGCATCTCATGTCTTCTCCAAGTAATGCAGCACATTTAGCAAAATCAATTGCAGAATTACGAGCATCTAAAACGATCGAAAGAGAACTTTTAGATGAAACGGAAGACTAGTTTTACACCTTCAGCTTGGGATGATTATGTTTACTGGCAAAGCCAAGACAAAAAGACTCTAAAGCGAATCAATGCCTTAATCAAGGAGTGTCTGAGAACTCCATTTGAAGGTATTGGTAAGCCTGAACCATTACTCGGTGATTTATCTGGGTTTTGGAGCAGACGAATAGATGAAAAGAATAGACTAGTCTATGAAGTAACAGACGCAGCGATAACGATTATTTCATGTCGTTACCACTACGAATGAACAAGAAGCCCTTACTCAACTAGTGTAGGGGCTTTTTTATTTGATTTGAATTTGTATTTCATCTAACGTTTCTTGGGAAATATCTTCTGCTACATCATAAGAACGATCATCAGGATGTTCGTAGTCATCTGGGTCTTCATCATATAAACCAATACCTGTATCTGGCTGACCATAAATATCAAAAACTATGTGGTTAGTCATAGTTGGACCGTCATAATCGGTATTAAGATCTAAGGCAATAATATTATTATCATCATCACGGACAGTATTAACACTAACCTCTTCAATAGGTACTACTAAGCCGTTATCAAATTTAATATCAGCAGGTAATATAATTTTTTTATCTGAATCTTCAAAAACTTTTTTAGACATGAAAATTTACCAAAAATCGAACGGAGTAGTATCAATAGCACAGAGCAATTGAAACGGCACTGTTGCAAATAACCACGAATGGTAAGCTGAAGACTGTTTTAGCTAAAGGTGCAGCATATGAATCCTTTCCATGGTCGGCATTTTCAGGGCGAAATCATTCTTTGGGCTGTGCGCTGGTATTG
>NZ_JACHVD010000025.1:0-24617 GCF_025377055.1 Acinetobacter sp. T_3_1
AATAAGACCAAACGCAAAGTCATAACAGTTGTGCTGGCGACCATAGCAAGAGTGAACCACCTGATCCCTTCCCGAACTCAGAAGTGAAACCTCTTAGCGCTGATGGTAGTGTGGGATTACCCATGTGAGAGTAAGTCATCGCCAGCTCATTATTCGAAAGCCCCCTCTAATGAGGGGGCTTTTTTTGTGCGGGAATTATTAGGTAATATTAACACTGCAAAAAGCCTACTAAAGCTTCTTGCAGTGAACTGTAAGCAGGATTGATTGATAGTCTTATCAAAAAATATTAAAGATATTTATTAAATATTAAACTTTTATACTCACTTTAATTGTCTTCGGGCATGTTTTAAAGCGCTTCTTAGGCCTTCTTCTAATGTCGGATGATAGAACGGCTTATCTAAAATTTCATCCACGGTTAAATTCTCAGAAATCATCCATGCTAGTAAATGAGCCATATGTTCTGCAGCTTCGACAAATAATTCTGCCCCTAATACTTTGCGTGAAGATTGATGGATATACACTTCGAGCGCACCACTGTTTTTAGCGAGTGCTAAAGCCCGGCCTTGTTTTTCATACGAAACCATACCTGTAACGAATTCAATTTTTGCATCGCTGAGTTGTTTGAAACTTTGCCCTACGGTTGCCATTTCTGGTGCGCTAAATACGATTGCTAAAGGTGTAAGTGTCTTTAAGTTTTTAATTTCAGGATATTTTAAACAGTTATTTACAGCTTGACGTCCCTCATGTGCTGCTTCATGTTGAATAGGCGTGTTGCTATGTGCATCACCGACAATGAAAATAGGGTAATCTCCAAGCTGTTTGGTTGTATCGTGAACAGGAAGTTTTTTAAGATCAGTATATGAGTGATGGATATTGTTTAATTGCAGCGTATCTAAATAACTTTTTCGGCCTGTTGCAACCAGGAGATATTCCACATCAAGTTGTTGGGCTTGATTATTTTCCTGGAAGTTAATTGTAACTCCTTGCGTATTAAGCTGAACTGCAGTTGGTAATGTTTCGAATTTAATATTTAAATTTTTACTGATTTCATCTTGCGCTAATTTTTGCAAAGCTGAGCTGCTTAAGGCGCCAACTTTACGGCTACGTGCAAAAACAGTGGTCTTGACCCCTAATCTTTGCATGGCTTGTGCAAGTTCGATAGCGATGACTCCGCTACCAATCACGGCCAATGACTGAGGTAATTTTTCTAGTTCAAAAATTTGATCTGAAGTGATGAGCCGGTCACCGAGCTGTTCTTTCCACTGGAGATCAAAGGTTGGAGTAGAACCTACAGCGATAATAAAACTTTTAGCCTGATATTTCTGACCATTCACAGTAATTGTATTTTCATTAGTGAACTGTGCCTGTCCTGATATTTTATGTTTTGCTGTCCAGCTATTTACATCTTTGAGTATCGCATTTGTAAAATGATCTCTAAGCATTCGCACATGTTGCATGACCTGCGATGTATCAATTTTTGAGGTGACAGATAGACCTACTTTCTCCGCAGTTTCGATATCATTCATACGATTTGCAGCAGAAATAAGCACTTTACTTGGCATACAGCCGACACGGGCACAGGTTGTATCCCATGATCCATCATTAACAATAAGGAGGTTTTGGGTGTGTTTAATGGCTTCTTTATAAGCAGCAATACCTGCTGTACCTGCACCGATAATAATAATGTCGTACATATAAGGACCAATTTTAGAGAATGTTGTTTTAACTATATAAAAAAGCCCTCATGACTGAGGGCTTTATATCAATAAATTACATTAATATTTAATATTACTTGGAGATGTGAAAGTGGTTACAATGCCAGAACTTGTATGAGTAGATGTTCCTTCATACGTAATTTCATTAATGATATGTTTAAAGTTCAATACTGAATTGATTGCCGATTGTTTGAAGTTAAAAATGTTTGGGCCTTCTAAAAAAATACTACCTGTATATTCTTTGTCATTTAAGGATGGTGTAGTGTGTTGTATACGTGTACCTGAAATTGATACGCTCGGCAGATTCAATGTTTCAATACCATTTAGTATTTTATAGGTGCTTGGTGCAACACCCAGTTTAGAGTCAATACGGAAGTTTAAAGGCTCAGCGAAAGCTACATTGGTATTATCATTAATTAATGTATTGAAACCAGAACCAGCTTCAGTTACGTAGTACTCGCTGTTATCGGCTGTGGGAACTTTATAAATGCTCAATGCACCCATGACTGTTCCAGTAGTTGCGCCTGGTTTGGTAACAGTTATTTTAAAATCGCTAGTAGCTTCATTGATTAGGATAAAGCGTTTTTGTAGTCCTTGTGCTTGTTGGAAAGGATGCGAGAATGCACCTGCAATTGTAATGTCTTGTAAGTTTTTTTGAGGATGTTCATTTTCAAATACTAATAGGTAAGTTTCACCATAGTAACTTTCTAGATTTGGTGTGATGTCAGCAGATTTTAAGCGAATATTTGCTAAATCATCTCCTAGAGTTTGATCATTTTGATTGTCCACTTTCCCATCATCTATAACGAAATCCCAAGAATCATATTTTGATCCTAGTAATTTGTTAATTTCATCCCCTATAAAAACATAACAAGCACGATAATCACTTTTACTTTCATCGAAACACTTCGCTTTACGGTTTGTTGTTTGATAAGCTGTAAAGTCAACATTTCTAATATCTTGTGAAATTTTTAAAATACTTTGTGCATAGGCATCGATGGCATGGTCTACATAACCTTTTTGTTCAGGATTTGATTGTCCAAATAATGAAGCAGCTTCTACTTTCAAAGAGTTAAAAATAGTCTGTACATCCGTGGTGGATGTTGTATTGTCTGGTGCAGAGGGAAGAGTATTACTTTTACTATCATTATTATAATAACCCTCACTTCCGCCACCACCACAAGCAACTAATAGGCCTGTCAAAGCTATTGTTAAAGTTGTTTTAATGAATTTCATGTTTACCCCGAAAATAATTATATGAAAAAACTAAATTTATAATTTTTAGAGCTTATCACACATAAAAAATGGCGCAAATAGCACCATTTATATTATTTTTATAAAATCAAATGGAAGTTCCTACACTTACCCCAACCGTAGGTCGAACATTCATAGAGCTACATCCCACAATGACACATGAAATAAGAAGTAGAAGAATAATTTTATTCATAGAACAGTCCTAATTTTTACTTTATTAAATGATAGGCAAGAGCATGTGCCACTTTGTTCTATCATTAATATATGTTTTGTAAGCCATGATCATATTCGGCAAATTCAACTCCCGTCTATTTTAAAAATTTTACCATCGATAATGGAGGAGTAAATAATGCTGCAATTGTTCAACCATAGGGGTTAATGGGGGAATGAAGCCAGATAGCCTTATCACTCATCAGGCGGATGTGAAGTGAGAGACTTAAAAATTCAAAATTTATATGTTGTCATTTGACCTCCTAATACCGCCAGAAAAGCTTAACCTATAGAGTGAATCAACAGGTTATACAAACAGCGCGGTATTAAAGGTCAAAATGAAATTAAAAAAGCACGATCAACAACGTGCTTAATCATCTAATAAATCCATTTGTTTTGCGAGTTGATATAAATTATTTGAACGATTGCCAGTGCGGCAGAACATGAGTACAGGTTTTGGAAGTTCATTGTAGTGGTTGGCAAATGTACGCACATCAACTTCAGTAATTTGACCTGCAACGACGGGTTGAAAAACATAGTCTAAGCCCGCATTGCGTGCAGCCTCTTCAATTTGTGCGCTTGTAGGCTGCTCTGGACCACCTTCCATATCCGGACGGTTGTTGATAATCGATTTAAAACCTTTTTCAACAACTTGCGTTACCTGTTCTGGGCTAATTTGACCTGCAAAGCCGACATTTTCGCTCATTTTGTCACTCCATAATTTGCTCAATAGATATATGCTTTATGATAGCATTAAGCTGAAACTTGAGTTTAATCAGTTGAAATTTTTATAAGCGATTATAATCATAAAATAACGCACTGGAGCGCGTATGCATTCCTATACGGTTGAACCCTTATATGTAAATAGTGGGCAAGAGGTCATTGCTGCGGATTTTTATCGTCCCAAAACCGAACATAAACCGGCTGTGATTATTATGGCACATGGTTTGGCTGCTTTACGTCAATTTAAACTGGTTCAATATGCCAAGCGTTTTGCCCAGGCGGGTTATGCCGTTGTACTGTTTGATTATCGTTATTGGGGGGGGAGTACCGGCCGTCCACGTGAACTGGTCTCGATTCAA
Source organism: Acinetobacter sp. T_3_1 (assembly GCF_025377055.1). Lineage (NCBI taxonomy): Bacteria > Pseudomonadati > Pseudomonadota > Gammaproteobacteria > Moraxellales > Moraxellaceae > Acinetobacter > Acinetobacter sp. T_3_1. The sequence goes on from NZ_JACHVD010000025.1 coordinate 4,262, forward strand.
TCACAATTGGAAGATTGGCGAACCATGATTGCGCATATTGTGGCGCGGAAATCGATTGATTCACGGCGTATCGTACTTTGGGGAACCTCTTTAAGTGGTGGCTATGCCTTAAATTTAGCGGCAGAATTAAAAAATGTCCAAGCGGTGATGGTGCAAGTGCCATTTGTCGATGGTACGGAAAGTGCCAAGCTTTATCCTTTGCAACAATTGCCTAAGGCACTCAAAATATCGAGTCAGGATTATATGGGCGCGAAAGTGGGGATGTCTCCGAAAACATTGCCCGTTGTGAGCAAAAAGGGTTTATGCTTTATGCCTACGGCAGATAGTTATGAGGGATATCTATCCATTGTTAATCCTGATTATTACTGGAGTGGCGAGATTCCTGCACGCGTCTTTTTCAACCTGATCCGTTATCGTCCTATTCAGGATGTGCGTAAAATCAGTGTGCCTGTTTTATTTATTGCCTCTAAACAGGATAGTCTGATTCCAATTGAATCTAGCCGTGAAACAGCGACCAATATCGCACCTTATGTACAATACCATGAATGGGATATGCAACACTTTGATATCTATCATGGCCAATGGTTTGAAAAAGCCATATCAACGCAATTAGAATTTTTACACCAATATATTGGAGTGAGCTAAATGATTATTGTATGTCCTGCATGTGGTGCCAGAAACCGAGTACCGGAAGATAAACTGGAAGCAAATCCAAACTGTGGTCAGTGTCAACATGCGCTTATTCCTCTAGCTCCCATAGAGTTGAATGAGCATAATTTTAGTAACTTCGTTACCCATAGTGAATTGCCTATACTGATTGACTTATGGGCGGAATGGTGCGGTCCTTGCAAGATGATGGCCCCTCATTTTGAACAAGTGGCAAAACAAAACCCGAAAGTGATTTTTGCCAAAATTAATACCGAAGAATCACCTCGACTCAGTGGTGCATTTAATGTGCGTAGTATTCCCACTTTGGTTTTGATGAATAAAACCAATGAAATTGCTAGAATAAGCGGTGCGCTACGATCCACAGAGCTACAGCAGTGGCTGGATCAACATTTAAATGCCAATACTGGGAGTTAACGTGTCAGATACTCATGTAAAACCGGAAGGAACGCTTTCCCTTCAAACAATTGCAATGCCAGCAGATACCAACTGGAGTGGTGATGTCTTTGGTGGATGGATCGTTTCACAAATGGATTTGGCAGGTGCAATTCATGCAGAGCGTTTTAGTAAAGGACGCTGTGCAACCATTTCAATTAATCAGATGACTTTTTTGGTTCCCGTCAAAGTCGGCGATGTGATTAGCTGTTATACCAAAATTTTAAAAGTGGGTAATACCTCCATTCAAATGCAAATTGAAGTGTGGGACAGTCATGACAGTTCGCGTGAACCTACTCGTGTAACCGAAGGCGTGTTTACCTTTGTCGCTGTGGATGTAAAAGGGGCCAAGCGTCAGATACCGGATGAGGTCAAACAAAAATTTTTAGCTTCGCAGCAAGAGAAATAATTCCAAGAGTAAAAAAGCCCAATCCTGATTGGGCTTTTTTTATCAGTTTAATTTTTTAGCTGGTATTGGTAGAACTAAAAAACAAATTAGTTTTTTAATTGTGACTTGGACACCCAGGCCCAGAGCATTTCACATTGAACAGGCTCTTCACCTGATTCATCCGTCACCTGAACGCTTACCAGCGTTTCACCTTTCTCGGTGCTTTGCATGAGCTTTTGCTGCTCATCTGTCAAGGTGGCGGTTGCAATCATTGCACCTTTGGATGGACGTTTGAAATCAACTTTTAAGCTTTTAATTAATACAATACAGGAGTCTGGAACATTCATTCCAGTGACAAAACCGGTGGCAGTTTCGGCAATCAGTGCCATGGCGCAGGCATGAACCTGGCCAATATGGTTTTGCATGGCCCGATGGTTTTCAATCTTGACCACCACTTTGCAGTGGCTGACTTCCAGATAACGAATATGGGCACTGCCCACCATCGGCACGACCCGACCAAACACTTTGCTCCACAGTTTATTGCGGATGCCCTGAGGTAATTTAGCCGTTGCTTTTACCAGTTTCGATAAGCGATTGGTCGGTGTCATGGAATTCCTCGACGTGTGACGGCAGCAATGCCTTAGTCTTTAAAGTTGTTAAACTGCAAAGGCACACCAAATTGCTGTTCTTTTAAAAAAGCCATCACTTGTTGCAAAGTGTCGCGCTTTTTATCCGTTACACGAATTTTGTCGCCCTGAATAGATGATTGCACCTTGATGCCGCTTTCTTTAATGGCTTTATTAATTTTTTTTGCGGTATCCGAGTCAAGACCATCTTTCAGCTTGATTACTTGAATGACATTTTTGCCAGAAGCAGTCATTTTTTGCGGATCAAGCGCCTGAATATCCACTTTACGTTTGAAGAAATGATTTTCCAGCATGCTGTAGACTTGTTCACATTGGAAATCGCTTTCAGTACTGATTTTGATTTCTTTGTTTTTTTCATTCAGTTCAATAGAAACGTCTTGTCCGCGGAAGTCAAAACGGGTTGCAATTTCTTTTTGCGTGTTTTGAACAGCATGATTTACTTCAAAAATTTCTAATTCAGATACAATATCGAAAGAAGGCATGGTTTAGACCTTTACAAATGGAAAGAATATCTGAGATGCTAGGGATGTTTTCTTCATTTGCCAAGTGTTGTTTACATCAAAGGAGTGCGCAATGATCCGTAAACAAGAAATTACAACATTTGAGTTCCCAGAAAATGCAATTATCTGGGATGTTCGTGATACAAAAGCCTTTGCTGAAGGTCATGTAAAAGGTGCTGTGAACCAGCCCATCGATAACCTAAATGCAAATAGCTTAACTCAGGTGGAGTCGGATCAGCCTATTTACATTTTATGCGGTGGTGGTAGTAAGGCTCCCCGTGCTGCTGAAAAGTTGGAAAACTTGGATAGTTCACGTGAGTATGTGGTATTGATGGGTGGTACCCGTGCTGCACGTGATGCAGGCCTCCCTTTAGAGCAGGGTGCGTAAGGAAAAAAGCGCCGGAAGGCGCTTTTTTATTGGCAGACAGAAAACTCCATTTCCCTCGGCGGCAGATAAGAATCTTTAGAATATTTGCTGAGTTTGTAAAGGGTGGGGCAGAAAATTTAAAATCTCCCGCTTTGGTAGCGGTGCTATTCACCTTTTGATAAAGGATGAGGATTTTTAAAATAAGGTTTCTTCGCTTTTACTTTCTTTTCAAAACGTCTGGCACTCAGTTTACGCACTAAACTCGATGAAACAGGGCAGGCTTCGCCCAACACCTGTGCAGCTAAAACTTCACTGCAAAGCGGTGCAAATAAAAACCCTTTCGAACCCAGACCCGTCAATGCATAAATCTGCTGATCTTGTTGTACCTGACTCACGACCGGAAAATAATCCTGAGTTTGGGCGCGTACTGAAGCACGACCCTGCCAGCTTTCCACCGGTGCTAAAGTTTTGGCATATTCAGGAAAAACACTGTGGATCAGTTCATAGTTATGCACATGATCTTCCAGTAGGACTTCCTCATCATCACGATTCGGGTAAAACGATGCACCTAAAACAAGCTGATCTGCATTGAGCTGCATGCAATAGCCGCCATAGCTATAGGCCTGATGGGCATCTAAAGGCTGTACGGAGTTGTCTACCCAGCTGACTTGTCCACGAATCGGCTTTAATACAGGAAATTGTGCAAAGAAGTTTTGACTATTGCGTGCAGCGCAAACAATCACATGATCAAATTCACCCAATAATTGCCCAGTAGTAGAGAGCACCTTCATCAAGGTGGCTTGCTTGATCTCGGACACTTCTGCTTGCTGATACTGAATCAGGGGATGTTCTAGGATTTGATCTCGTAATTGATGCGGAGAAACAGCCCCTGCCTGCAATAAATTAAGATTGGAGAATTCAGTATTTAGAGTACAATCTGTGGTGGATTCTGCTTGAAGAATTCCTTCAGGATACTGTTGTGCCAGTCCCAGTAACTCATCGGCATTTTTCAGTGCTAACTGACTGACCTGAATTGGGCGGAAAGCTGCAAAGGTTGCATAATGATTTAATGCATGTTGCCAGGCTAAAGTCATTAAATGGTTTGGACTTTGTTCAATCGGACACAGTTTCGGGTTCAGTAAGGCCAAAGGATTGCCAGAGCCGCCGGAAAGAGGGGCTGTCTGGTCATAGACCATCACCTGATGGCCACGCTGAGCAAATGCCCAGGCACAGCTTAAACCTGCGATTCCTGCGCCAATAATCGCAATCTGGCGCTGTTTAAAGATCGCAGTATTTAGCTTGATTTTTTTTTGAGTGGAGTCTAAATCTTCCGAGGTTTCAATCTGATCTTCAGGTGCATTCCAGATGGCTTTAAGCATTTCCCGTTTATGTCCAAAACCGCGCGGACGTGTAATAGAAATGCCGTGATTTTTTAAGCCGCGTTTCAGTACACCCGCTACACTAAATGAAGCGAATGTTGTTCCGAAATCTGATAAACGCACAATGTTGTTGAGAACATTTTCTTCCCACATATCCGGATTACAAGAGGGGGCGAAACCATCTAAAAACCATGCATTGACTGTTGCTGTTTTTTCCATGACGGGAAAAACGTCATGCGCATCGCCTAGCCATAAATCCAGGCTAAAACGTTCATCCGGAAAGGATAAACGGTGACAGCCGGCAATAGGCATTGGATATTGGGCAATTAATTGCTCAGCCAAAGGTTGCAGTTCAGGCCATACGTTTAAAGCACGAATCAGGTCATCTTTTCTTAAGGGAAATTTTTCTACAGAAATGGCATGCAGATGGCTGTGATTGTCCGGGCGAAGCTGTTGCCAAAGCTGCCATAAGGCCAGAATATTTAAGCCGGTGCCAAAACCGGTTTCACCAACACAGAAATATTCAAAATCATTCAGCTTTGCCAGGCGGGTCGATAAATCGTTGCCATTTAAAAATACATGCCGAGTTTCCAGCAAACCATTATCTTTAGAGAAATAAACGTCTCCAAACAGTTTGGAAACGGGAACCTCAATGCCATCGACCTGATGCCAATCCAGATCGGCAGTTTGAATAGGATGGGACAAACCTAAATAACCTTTAAATCAAGCTGTAAAACTAAATGAATCAGTAAATATTGTCATTACCACTGGCGACGACGTTTGGTATACACATAACTGGCAATCAGGAAGCCCAGCAACACGCCGACTGCAATCGTCGCTGCGCCGTATAAAAACATCTGTGCACTACGTTCACTTTGCAACACCTGCACCTGAACGCCCAAACTGTCATTTTTCAATTGCAGTTCCTGGTTTTGTGCCAAGGCATCTAAATTGGCTTTTTCCAGTTGCTGTAAGCGGGTGGCCTGATCTTTAACCAGCGCTTTGACTTTGGCATCTTGCACTGCCTTATTCTTGGCAATTTGTTCTGCGGTCAGCGGTTTGGTTTCCAAAGGTAAACCATTGGCATCCAGCTTGGTAGCAGGAACAGTACCCGGCTTATTTGCAGGTAAGGTTTGTGGGGTGGTCTGTGGTGGAGGTGTTGCAGTCGTCGCTTGAGCAGCAGGGGCTACAGCAGGTGTCGGAGCAGGAGCAGATTCCACCGCCCAAGCTGTTGAACAGATTAAAGAGAAACCCAATAAGCTTGAAACTACAACACGCATGATTTTATCCTTGAGGGAAAGCTTTATTAAAAGGTTTCACATCAATATGACCATATACGCCTTCTTTTAAGAAAGGCTCATCTTGCAGCCATGTATCCAGTGCTTCACGGGTTTCAAAGTCAACAATAATCGTGCTGCCATAAAAACCTGCCTGTGGATTGCCGGGCTCTTTAGGCATTGCACCAGCTACAATTAAACGACCTTCATCATTTAATTTTTGCAGGCGTTCCAAATGCTGTGGACGCGTAGCTAGACGTTTTTCGACTGTACCCTCGTTATCGGTACACGTTACGACGAATAAAGGCATATTCTTTCTCGATCAGTTGACCTGAATTAGGCTTCAGGCGACTTAAAATATTTGCGCAAGACAATAAACTGAACAATGATAAAGGAAAACATCACAATCATGTCACCAAATGCAGTAAATTCGCCCCAATATTTTCCGCCAGCAAATAAAAAAGCGAAAAAAACATGCAGGAAAGACATGAATGCGAACATGCCAGCCCAGGCAAAGTTTAAGTTTTTCCAGCCTTTTGCGGTTAAATTGAAAATAGGACCAAATAAACGCTGAATCAGGGGTTTCTTGTCTTTGGTAAAGTAAGGTGAAAGCAGGAAGGCACCCGCAAAAACAATATTTAAAAGAGCGGCTTTCAAACGGATATAAAAATCATCGCTCAGCATTAAGGTAATGCCACCAAAAATGACTGTCATAAACAGCACAATCCATTGCTGTTTATCCAGGCGGAATTTCTGGCTGACAAATAAGACTCCATACACCACCAGCATTGAGATGATCAGACCTGCGGTAGCCACTAAAATGTGATTATTATCAATACCTCCCGCTGAACCGATCAAATGTAATAGCGGATGTTCGGTATCTTTGGGATCAACAGTTTTATATAAATAAAAGAAAATAATGAGTGGCACAAAGTCTAAAAGTGCTTTCATGTTAGAGTATCTAAATCTGATCAAATAAATGACATAGTATAAGTGATGCAAGGCATAGATTTACATACACATAGTAATATTTCTGATGGAACTTTGTCTCCAGAACAACTTGTGCATGCAGCCGTGGAAAAAGGCATTCATACCCTTGCGCTGACGGACCACGATAGCATGGATGGCTTAAAAATAGCTGAAAATATTGCGCAGGCTTTACCGCTGAATATTATTTCCGGTGTCGAAATCTCCAGCCAATGGTCACGTCCGGCAACGAAAAAAAACTATGCCGTACATGTGGTTGCATTGAATATGCAAAAACCAGAACCGTTACTTGCCTTACTGGAACAACAAAAACAGATTCGGGCGATTCGTGCCAAACAGATCTGTGATTTGCTGGTTCCGCTGATTGGTGAGGATATTTATGCCGATGTGATTACCAAAGTGGAGGGTGTTGCAGACCGGATCACCCGAACCCATATTGCCAAAACCCTGGTAGAAAAAGGTTATGTCAGTCGTCCACAACAGGCTTTTGATAAATATATTAAAGAAGGCAAAAAAGCCTATGTGAAATTTGATGGCCTGGGTTTGGAAGAAACCATTCAGGTCATTCATGAGAGTCAGGGTTTCGCCGTGCTGGCGCATCCGACGAAATATGATTTATCAGCTACTAATATCCGCTATTTGATTGAAATTTTTGCCCAGTTTGGTGGGGATGCTGTGGAGCTTCCGCCAGCGATTGAGCCGGCCTCAACCCGCCAAATGGTCGACCGGATGATTGAACAGTTTGGGCTTAAGGTGTCTGTGGGCAGTGATTTTCATGGTGACAATATGCCATGGATCAAGCTGGGCAACATTCCGCGCGTTAAGGAAGGACAGGTCGGGATTTGGGAGAGTTTTGTTTGACCTCTCCCTTGCGCAGCAGTGCTGCTCATCTCCTAGAAGAAGAGGCGATATCCATTATTAAAATTTAGAAAGGATAAAAGCTCCTTCTCCCTCTGGGATGAGGAATATATTCCGCAAGGGGAAGAGGGTCTAAAGCAAATTATGATCCTGTGCCTGAATCGGTGGTGGGGTTGGTTTACCCAAAGTTCCCAAGAGTTCAATTTCAATGGTGCGCACCATTGAGTCCAGTGGCAAGTCATTGCTTTGCGTGCCGAAAGGTTCTTCAATTTCGGAACTGAGCGCATCCAGACCCAAAAAGGTATAAGCCAAAATACCGACCATTAAAGGCGTCGCCAAACCCAAGGTTGCGCCCAGACTAAACGGCAACATAAAACAGAAAAAATACACGGTACGGTTTAGTAAGACTGAATAGGCAAAAGGCAAAGGTGTGGTGGCAATACGGTCACAACCGGTTTGAACCAGACTCAGTTCAGCCACATGCTGATTCATCTGGGTATAAATAATATCGGAAATTTCACCTTCTTTAAGCGCTTGCATCAATTCCCATTGAATCAGGCTCAAGGTGTATTGCGGTGCATTGGCCTGCTGGTAAAGCTGGGTTACAGCCTGTTGGCTCATGCCGCTGGTTTCTACCAATGCCATAGGATTCGCCGTTTGATGACGCAAACGGTCACGCAGTACGTTGGCAAACACAATCACGTGCTGAATGATGCGTTCACGGCGTCCTTGGCTGAGCATGCGACAGTCGCGGTCAAAATGTCGCGCATTGGCAATCAGCATGCCCCACAGTTTACGGGCTTCCCACCAGCGGTCATAACAGGCGGTGTTTTTAAAGCCGAGAAAAATCGACAGCACCACCCCAATTAAGGTAAAGCCCACCAGGGGCAGTTCCGGAAAATGAAAGTAACCAATATATGACAGACCGCCAATGACTGAGGAGATCAGCATGACCACACCTAAAGGCGGCAAAACCTTGGGCAGGATGGTTCCGCGCCAGGAAAAGAGCAGCTTGAATACACTAGGTTGATCACGAACAATCATGTTATTAGTATCATCAAAATTTTTTGTTGATCTTCAATGTTAGCAGGGCTTTTGTCAATATTTGTTACAACTATTGTTGAGTTGAAATCAGCCCCAGCTCCGCCAGTGAACAGCTTCCTTCTGGTGACACAATACAATGGTCAATCAGCTTGATTTCCAATAATTGACAGGCACTTAGAATACGTTGTGTGAGTTCGACATCGGCACTCGATGGTTGTGGCATCCCCCAAGGATGATTATGCGCAATGACGAGACTGCTGGCATGTTGATTGATGGCATGACGCAGCAGCTGATTTGTAGAAATTTCACACGAATTAAGCGAACCGTAGAACATTTTCTTAAAGCTTATTTTTCTTAAATGTGCATCCAGGCAAAGTACCGCAAAAACTTCCTGCTTTTCACCCAGCAATTCGAATTTCAAAAAATCTAGGAGTATTTTTGAATTGCTTAATTCAATTTTTCCCTGCTGTAAATGGGCGGAAATATAGCGCCGTCCCAATTCCTTCACCGCAATCAGTTGGGCATATTTGCTTGCACCGATGCCATGAAATTGGCTTAAATCTTGAAGTCCGGCATCCAAAATAGGGTTGAGCCCGCCAAAATGCTGCAAGAGCATGCGCGAAAGCTCCACGGCAGAATGTTGCCTGGAGCCGGAACGTAAAAAGATGGCCAGCAGTTCAGCATCTGACAGACTTGCAGCGCCTTGTTGAATCAGCCTTTCACGTGGACGTTCCTGTTCAGGCCAGTGTTTAATCGATAAATTCATTGTTTTTAGACTTTTTTGTTATTAGTAATGATTATTAACCAAGTTGCCGACTTGGGGATGTCTTTATTTAATGCTATTGTGAGCGCCACTGCAACAGAAAGGTAGCCTGTTCGTGAGCTTCGATTTGAGTGTGATTCCAAATAAAAACATTGTTTTAGCGGTAACTGGTGGTATTGCGGCATATAAAAGTGCCATTTTGGTCCGTCGTTTAAAAGATGCAGGCTTTAATGTCCGTGTGGTCATGACGCAGGGGGCACAGGCGTTTATTACTCCGTTGACCTTTCAGGCCCTGTCGGGAAATCCGGTGCACACTGAATTACTCAATCCTGAAGCTGAAGCAGGCATGGGGCATATTGAATTGGCGCGTTGGGCCGACTTACTGCTGGTTGCCCCTGCAACTTGTGACACGCTGGCAAAATTCGCGACAGGTTTGGCAGATGATTTACTCAGTACTTTATATCTGGCGACCAAAGCGCCTGTTTGGGTCGCACCTGCCATGAATCAGCAAATGTGGGCGGCCAAAGCGACGCAGCGCAATTTGAATACACTGGTGGAAGATGGCGTGCATGTGATTATGCCGGATGCCGGTTCACAAGCCTGCGGTGATGTCGGTTTGGGACGTATGCCTGAGCCGGAAGATTTAGCACATCAGGTGACTGAATATTTCCACCGTGCACAGCGTGCGATTGCAGAAAAATTTGGCATGCTGGCCGGCAAACATGTCGTGATTACTGCGGGACCTACGCGTGAAGCGCTGGACCCGGTCCGTTATATTTCCAACCACAGTACCGGGAAGATGGGCTTTTCCTTGGCTGCGGCCTGTTATGCAGCCGGTGCCACAGTCACTTTAATTGCAGGACCGGTCAGTCTGGATACTCCAAATGGTGTACGCCGTATTAATGTGCAGTCTGCCATGCAGATGCTGGAACACAGTATGGAGCAGCTAGATAAAGGCTGTGACATCTTTATTGCCACAGCTGCGGTGGCGGATTACCGCGTCGCAGAAGTAGCCGAGCATAAAATCAAGAAAGCCGGTGATGAGCTGAATGTGGCTTTAATTAAAAACCCGGATATTGTGGCAACCATTGCCCAGCAACAAAAACGTCCATTTATGGTGGGATTTGCCGCTGAAACCCGCAATGTGGAAGAATATGCCGCCGGCAAGCTGGTCGCGAAAAAACTGGATATGATTGCCTGCAATGATGTTTCACGTTCCGACATCGGTTTTGCATCGGACCAAAATGCCATGACGGTATTTTTTGCTGAAAGTTATCAGATGGAAAAACGTGATCTGGAAAAAGCCTCGAAACAGGAAATCGCGCAGCAGCTGGTAGAAGCAATTCATGATGCCTTGCAACAGGAAATAGAGCCAGTTTAAAACACAGGCCATGAATTAAAATGCAACCTGTCCGTTGCATTTTTTATGCTATCTACATTATGTTTAATGCTTAAAGCGCAAATGTTTAGAGCAATTTAACTGTAACAATAAGACTCTCCTGTTTTTGAAACGGATCTTTACAAGGACATCAACATGATTAAAAAAACATTCACCACAGTCATGCTTTCTGCTGCTTTGTCGTTCAGCAGTGTCAGCTTTGCTGGTACGCTTGAACAAAATATGATGACGCTTGGAAAAAACTTTAAAATGTTTAACAAGGCGGATAATCAGAACGATGCATTGCAAGCGCTGGATAATATGAAGGCTGCGGCTTTGGATGCAAAAAAAGTGAAATTAAAAGCCCATAATGCAAAAGCGCCGAGCTCAGATGCCTTATATGATCAGTTGCTGGCAGAGATTGATAAAACCCGGTTATTGGTTCAGGCTGGTCAATTAGAGCAGGCCAAAGTGGAAGGTAAAAAAATTGCTGCGGTTAAAGATCGAGGACATGCTGCTTATAACCATCACTGATGTGATGCATATTTAGCGTTCCAGGTGAGGCTGGGTGAAAAGTGAGATGAAGCCCATTTACGCTTGTTCGTGACCATTGTGTGAACGGTGTAAATCGTATCCCAGCAAGCCGCATGCAAAATTAAAATAAAAATGCCAGTCCATGGTTAAATGGACTGGCATTTTGTATGGGGATACCGTGCAATTAACTTGAAGCTAGAGAGCTCTGATTTTCTTTTATATATTCTTCAGTGCGTTGCATCGCTTCCTGAATATTGATCAAAGCTGTCTCTACATCTTTTAGGGTTTTGGCATTGCCACCGCTTAAAGCCTGACGCCATTTTCGTGCACCCGGCAAATTCTGGAATAATCCTAAAATATGACGGGTAATAATAGAAAGTGGAGCACCTTCCTCCATCCGTTTGGCAATATACGGCATCATTTGCGCCATAATCTCAAAACGGTCAGGTGCTTCCAGATTCCAGAGTTGTCCAAGTTCAGCCAGTAGATAGGGATTGTGATAAGCCTCGCGGCCAATCATCACCCCATCAACATGTTTTAAATGTTCTTGGGTTTCAGCCAAGGTTTTGATTCCGCCGTTAATCTCAATCAGCAGGTTTGGACGGTCCTGTTTTAAATGGTAAACATCTTCATAACGCAAAGGCGGAACATCGCGGTTTTCTTTCGGTGACAAGCCCTGAAGCAGGGCAATACGTGCATGCACGATAAAATTGTCACAACCTGTTTTGGCTACGGTATCGACAAAATGCAGCATTTCTTCATAAGACTGCATGTCATCAATACCGATCCGGTGTTTGACCGTCACAGGAATATCCACGGCATTGCGCATTTCAGCAATACATTCAGCCACCAGGTCGGGTTCTGCCATTAAGCATGCGCCAATTTTGTTGTTTTGTACGCGGTCACTGGGACAGCCCACATTCAGGTTGACTTCATCATAGCCCCAGTCTTGTGCCATTTTGGTACAGGTCGCAAGATCTTTCGGATTTGAGCCACCAAGTTGCAGAACAATCGGGTGTTCTTCGTTGTTATAGTCCAAATGGCGTGCTGCACCGCCAAAAAGAATGGCACCCGTCGTCACCATTTCGGTATACATAATAATATTCGGATTAAACAGGCGTGCAAAAAAACGGTAGTCACGGGTAGTCCAATCCATCATCGGGGCGACACTGATTCGCGGGGATTGAGTGTTTTCAATGTTTTTGATAATAGTCATTAAAAATCATACCTTTAATCTTTGTTTCGCAACCTGCGCGAATCTGTTTGAACCTGTGTTTAGATGGGTTAATCGGTTTGCATTTACACCAAATTTTACACCATAATCAAAAAAATAGGCCGTGGTGTAAATTATGGGTTAATTACAGCAAGGAAAGGTGCCGATGGTAAAATTAACTATCCTGCTGCGATTAGAATCAATCGAAAAGGCTTTCCTACTTTCTCTGAAAGTAAAACATTTCATTCAAAAAAGATGGCTGAAAACTGGGTTAAGAAAAGAGAAGTCGAAATTCAAGACAATCCTGATATTTTGCTTGGCAAAGAACAGCTCATTGATCTGACCTTATCAGATACCATAGATAAATATTTGGATGAAGTCGGGAGCGAGTACGGAAGAACGAAACGCTATTCTCTGCTCTTAATTAAGAAGCTACCAATCGCGCGCAATATTATCACAAAAATAAAACCAGCCGATATCTCAGAGCATGTTGCGTTACATCAGAATTGTGATGTTAAGTTGGATTTGAAACCAATCGCTATAACTATCTTACATCGTGAGTTACTTCATATATGGGGAATATTATCTCACGGCTAGGTCATGTAGGAGGTGAATGTTGAATTGGCTAGCTTTGATAAAGTAAATGCATGATTATGAGAAACTAGACAGATCTGATCTAATGGTAAGCGTGACAGAACTACCTGCAACAGCAGAATTGAAGGAGTTCTTATTGAATACAGATATATTGAAGTAAATTGTGTCCGTGAAATAGAAAAGTTTGATTCATTAACTTCAAAGAATCATAGGTCATTCTTGCTATTGGAATATTTTCCTGAAATAAATTAATAGAATTAAGGAAGTTGAGGATAGGGGTTGATACAATTGTATTTGTGTAACAGGGCTAATTAAAGTTGGTGCATATACACAATTAAGCTAGTTACTAGCCTGAAAGAATTCGATTCTATAATAAAGCATGGTATTATTCATCCTCAAAAATATATTTTTAAAAAATAAAGTGCTGGCTAATAAATTCACAGTAATTTAGTTGACAAAATGAAAATGGAGTATTGTTGTTGAATCCGCATGCAAGTCCTTCCAGTTCACTCTTGGCTTTGATTAGAACTGTTATTATCAATAAAAATCTTATTTGGAGTTTAATTAAACGAGAGGTTGTTGCGCGCTATCGTGGATCAATATTTGGGCTGCTTTGGTCTTTTTTTAACCCCATTTTAATGTTAGTTGTTTATACATTTGTTTTTAGTGTCGTATTTAAAGCAAAATGGTTGGGTGGCTCGGATTCTAAAACAGAGTTTGCTTTAATATTATTTTCCGGGTTAATGATATTTAACCTTTTTGCAGAATGCATTAATCGTTCTCCAAACTTAATATTAAGTAATGTGAATTATGTTAAAAAAGTTATTTTTCCTCTCGAAGTTCTCCCCATAGTAGCTTTAGGTTCTGCAATTTTTCATTTTTTAATTAGTTTTTTTGTATGGATTATTTTTTATATCATATTTATGGGTATTCCTCACATTGAAATATTCTTATTTCCATTTGTTTTATTACCTTTAATAATGTTGGTTTTAGGATTTTCTTGGTTACTTGCCTCAATAGGGGTTTTTTTGAGGGATGTATCACAAATTGTAGGAGTTTTCACCACCCTGCTAATGTTTTTAACAACAATTTTTTACCCAATAACGGCTCTACCTGAAGCATACCAGTCTTTAATGCAGTTAAATCCATTAACATTAATAATTGAACAAGCACGTGATGTCCTAATTTGGGGTAAAGGAATTAACTGGATTGAGTGGTTAATCCAAGTTGTCTGGACTAGTATGTTTGCTTGGTCAGGTTTTTTATGGTTTCAAAAAACCCGTAGGGGATTTGCTGATGTTATCTAATTATGCCATTCGAGTAACCGATTTAAGTAAATGTTATAACATTTATGAAAAGCCACAAGATCGACTCTTTCAAATGCTAAGTTTTGGAAATAAAAAAAAGCCTCGCCAATTTTGGGCATTAAAAAATATAACATTTTCTATAAATCGAGGCGAAACTGTAGGAATTATAGGTCGTAATGGTAGTGGAAAATCCACTTTACTCCAAATGATCTGCGGTACAGTGACTCCTACAACTGGTCGTATTGACACAAATGGCCGTGTAGTGGCTTTGCTTGAGTTAGGAGCTGGCTTTAATCCAGAATTCACAGGGTACGAAAATGTCCTTTTAAATGCGGCTATTTTGGGATTTCCTAAAGAAACAATAGAACAAAGAATGGGTGAAGTGCTTGAATTTTCAGAGCTTGGCGATTTCTTAGGCCAACCTGTTAAAACTTACTCTAGTGGCATGTATGCTCGGCTCGCATTCTCAATTGCCATTCATGTCGATCCTGAAATTCTCATTATTGATGAAGCACTATCTGTAGGCGATGCCCGTTTCGTAGCCAAGTGTATGAAACGCATTAAAGAAATCCAAGAACGTGGCACGACTATTTTATTTGTTAGTCATGATGTGGGTGTAGTTCGGACACTTTGTGATAGAGCAATATGGCTTGATAAAGGAACGCTTGTTGAGGATGGAGAAGTTTTTCCGGTTACAGGTAAGTATATGGAATATATGTTTCAAGATGAACTATCCGAGGAACAGGGGCTACATCAAAATATTAAAAAAAATATAGCAAATCAGACGGTGATTGACTCTTTAGAACAGAATGATCAGCAAACTCTACAAAACCATCATGCTTTGGATGCTCGTCCTGTTACCCATTGGGGGGCACGTAAGGGATTAATTCTTGGAGCATCAGTATGTAATAAACATGGTGCTAGAAGTGATGTTATTGCTTGGGGGGAGCCTATAGAAATTGTGGTGCAGGTACATGTGCCTTCGGATATTCCTCGCAAGCATTTAAGCATCGCCTGTTCAATTAAAGATCTTAAAGGGACTGATTTAATTGTTTCAACAACACATGACAGTGGCGATATTCAACTTCTTGAGCAAGAAGAATTTAGTATACGTTTTCGTATGATAAATCCGTTAGTGACGGGAAAATATCTCTTGGTGGTGGCCGTGGAAAATCGTGCCGATTTAGATATCCACTACTATGAATATCTTGAGGGTGCTCACTATTTTTCATCTTTGTCTGAGCAGCGTTTTTTTGGAATTTTTCAGCCGGCGATTGAGCAGACAGTACAGGTTTTATAATAAATGTTATCTACTATTAATTCAGATACTTATTGGGATAAACGATTTACCGAAGATTGGGAGGTTTATGAAGGACCGCGACAATCTCGCTTTTTTGCTCAACTTGCACTTGAAAATTTGCCAATTTGGTTGATTGAGCAAATTCGGCGAGAATCTCTCAGTGTTGTAGACTGGGGGTGTGCACAAGGGGATGGAACTGATATTTGGGCTAGTTATATAAATTCACAGCAATTATTTGGTGTTGATTTTTCAAAAATAGCGATTGAGCAGGCTAGCCAGCGCTATCCTATGATTAAATTTTTTTGTGAAAACTGGCTTGAACCAGATTCTGAGATTACACCAAGCTATGATGTAGTTTTTTCATCTAACACACTTGAGCATTTCCATAATCCGTTTGAAGTATTGGCAACTTTAAGTACAAAGGCTAAAAAAGCCGTTATTCTTGCGTTGCCATATCGCGAGATTAATCGTATTGCTGAACATTTCTCAACTTTTTTGTCAGAAAATATCCCTTTAGAACTAGACAATGGTTTTCGGCTAGTATGGTCCAAAGTTTTGGATTGTTCACGTATTCCTTCTACACAATGGAGTGGGGATCAAGTTTTTTTAGTCTATGGTGACTCCTCTTGGATTCATTCACTTCAGCTTAGATTAAGTGATTGTGAACTAGAAAAAATTGATTTGAATACAGAGTTTAATATTCTAAAGCAAACTGTGCTTGAACGAGATATACAAATTGCAAGTCTAACACGGGCAGTGAGTGATAGAGATATACAAGTTGCCAGTCTTACGCAAGCAGTGACAGATAGAGATTTACAAGTTGCTAGTCTTACGCAAGCTGTGGCTGATCAGAATATGCAAATAGCAACTCTCAACCAGAAAATATTTCAGCAAAATAATCAAATTCAGATGTTTCAGACATCTCGTTCATGGAGATTGACTCGACCTCTGCGTTTAGTGTATTCGCTTTCCCGTTATATTTGGAGTAAAGATGGGAGATATTTATTATTAAAAGCGATTTACTGGAAATTACCTCAAGCATTACAAGATAAATTAAAAAAGCAAAGATATGCTTTTGCAGCTAAACGCATGCAGCGCAATATGGATATCGCTAGTGATAAATTTTTGAATGATGATACTAACGATTATATTGAATGGGTTGAGAAAGCAAACAAGAACAATAAAGTTGTGATTATTCCTTGTGGGTTTGAATTTGATGAGTTAGTAAATCAAAGGCCAATTAATGCAGCAAAATATTTTGCTGAAAAAGGTTATCAAGTATTATTTATTGCTTGGCAGTGGTCTGCTAAGGATAAATTGTCCAAAGGATGTAAAGAGGTTTTTCCAAATGTATTTCAAGTTCCTCTCTTTGATTTTATAAAGTACGTTAATAAACTCCATCTTTGCCGTGAGCGTTCTCTTTTTCTTGTGACTATGCCTACTCCTAATTTGGTGGGGCTTGTTCCCATTTTAAGAGAAAAGGGATTCGCTATTATTTATGACATTATGGATGAATGGGAGGCATTCTGTGAAGTAGGGCAAGCTCCCTGGTTTAAGAAATCTGTAGAAGAAAGTCTTATATTGCAGTCTGATTTTGTTTGTGCGGTATCTCCTCCTTTACGAAACAAATTTTCCCATATTCGTTCGGATATTAAAATAATTGGGAATGGTTTTACTCCTGAAGTGCTTGGTGTAGAGAATCAAGGAATAGCGAGGAATCGAGAAGATGGAGGTCCTATAATTGGATATTTCGGACATCTCACTGATGCTTGGTTTGATTGGAAGCTTATACTGCAGCTTGCGAAGAGCTATCCTCATATTAAGTTTGAGATTATTGGTTATGGCGAGCCAGAATGGGTTAGAAAAGAAATTACAGCTTTATCCAACATTCATCTTTTAGGTAAGGTATTACCAAAAGATTTACATAGGCAAGTTTCCAATTGGTCTATTGGGATAATTCCTTTTATGGAAGGAATCTTAGCAGAAGCTGTAGATCCTATTAAGATATATGAATATTTGTACTTTGGACTGCCTGTTGTTGTAACGGGTATCCGACATTTGAAAAGCTATCCTATGACATATTTTGCAGAAAGCGAAGATGTTGAAGACATTATTGAGAAGGCACTTAATGACGACTATGACACAGAAGATATTAATAATTTTTTGCAGCAGGTAACTTGGCGAGCGCGATTTGAGACGCTGATAAATGAAATAAATAAAAATAATGGTATATGGGATTTATATGCAAATTAGAATATGTTTTGTTTATCCTTGGGCGACTTTTGGTGGCTGTGAGAGAGTGCTAATTAATCGTGCACTAGCTTTTAGACAATATTTTCCAGAGATTTTAATAGACTTTTATTTTATGCATGATGCAGGAGGGGGGCAGGCATTTCGTTTAGCGCTGAAAAAATATGGACTTGAAGACACCACATCAATTGTAACTTCACTTGATAGAAACTATGATTTAGTTTCTTTAATCGATTGCCCACAAGCAATAGAATTATGTGAAAATCGTTCTCAACGTTATATCGTTGAATGTCACACTGGATATCAAGATAATCGGGAATATCTTCAAAAATTATCGTCTAGTTGCGAGCAAGTTGTCGTCCCTTCATTATCATTTAAGACACTGATTGAAAATGAATTTTTATCTTTACCCACTTCAGTGTCTTTACTGAGAAATTTTGTTCCTTGGGGGATCGATTCTTTTGAATTGTCACAAAAAATTTCTCTTCCAGCATGGAAGCGTAAGCCTATTCTTTTCTTTGGCCGTCTAGATCGTTTAAAAGACCCCTTATCTATATTAGATGCCTTCCAAATTTTGGAGAGTCGACGAAAAGGAGAGTTTATGCTTTTGATCTGCGGTCCCAAAAACCCTGAAATTAATATCGAAAAAGAATTGTTAATGCGTTCCCTTGATAGTATTTCTTTAGTATTACCTCCTGTTTCATTTACCTCCTCTAGAGCTTTATTGAATGCTGTTGCTGATTCAGGTGGAATATTTGTTTCCCCCTCTCAAAGTGAATCTTTTGGCCTTTCGGCTGCAGAAGCAATATCTTCAATTATTCCTGTCGCTTTGTCGGATATTAAAGCACACGTAGATTTAGTTTCTGGTCATGAGTCTATGCTTACTTATCCACTCGGTGATACTGAAAAGTTCGCTAAGTGTATAGAAAATTTATTTGATCATTATGACGTGGCGCGTAAAGCGGTAACCTCAGTACGAAATAGCTTTTCTACAGAGATATTTCTTGAGGATTGGAAAAAACTCATGAAAAAACTTGGAATTACTATATGAAAAAAATTCTTTGCGTTGTAGGTACCCGCCCTGAAGCCATTAAAATGGCACCAGTCATTCTGGCACTAAAATCTGAACCATGGGCTGAGGTTCGAGTGTTAGCAACGGCTCAACATCGACAAATGCTTGATCAAGTCAACCAATTTTTTGGTATAGAACCCGATATTGATCTTGATATTATGCGTCCCAATCAAGCACTAACCACCTTGACAGCAAGATTATTATTAGACTTGGATGATGTTTTACAAAGTGAAAAACCTGATGCTGTTTTAGTACAGGGTGATACGACTACAGTTATGACTGTAGCTCTGGCATGTTTTTATCATCGTATTCCGATAGGACATGTTGAAGCAGGATTAAGAACTTGGGATATGCAGAATCCGTTCCCTGAGGAGGCTAACCGAGTTATTGCTGGAAAATTAGCACGTTGGCATTTTGCACCGACTGAAGGTTCTCGGCAGAATTTGCTAAAAGAAGGAATTGCAGATGCTGATATCGTGGTCACAGGTAATACGGTAATTGATGCATTGTTGATGAGTGCTGCCAAAGATTTAGAGCTACCCATTGATATAGAAGCGGATAAGCGTCTGGTATTGGTAACTTCGCATCGCAGGGAAAATTTTGGAGAACCATTCCGAAATATTTGTAAAGCATTACGTACTTTAGCAAAGAATAATTCAGATATTCAATTTCTTTACCCAGTACATCCAAATCCAAATGTTAAAGATGTGGCTCATGAATTTCTAGCAGAATTACCTAATGTCATTCTATGTGAACCTTTGGATTATGCACCCTTTATTGCTGTAATGAAACGAGCATATTTGATTTTAACAGATTCTGGAGGGGTGCAAGAAGAAGCTCCTGCATTAGGTAAGCCAGTACTTGTGCTACGTGATGAAACAGAACGTCCAGAAGCAGTAGAGCAGGGTGTAGTGAAATTAGTGGGGTCAAATTGCGAACGAATTATTGAAGAAGCTCAGCGATTACTTGATGATGAGTCAGCTTATAAGGTGATGGCTCGTGGTGTTTCTCCGTATGGTGATGGTCATGCATCTGAGCGAATAGTTCAAATTCTTAGAGAATATTTTGATGCTATTTAAATATTGTTAGTTCGTGCGAAGAAGTATCCATAGAATATTTTCAAAAGTGGGTTTTAGCAAGGAAGTCAGCTGAATCATCACTTTTTCTAAACATTGCAATATTCAATAGTGTCCACATAAAGTGGACACTTATTTATCGATATAAGATGGAATAATGTATATTTATTAGTATCTTAGATTCTCAAATGAAGTGCAACAGAGATTAAATTATTGGAAGGAAGCAAGATGAGCTAGCATTTTGCTTCCGACCGACCAAAGTCAAAGTTGCATCATGAACTACACTCATCTTACCCAAGAAGAAAGATATCAGATTTATAC
>NZ_JACHVD010000026.1:0-10545 GCF_025377055.1 Acinetobacter sp. T_3_1
CTGGCATGTATATGCTCTGGTTGCTTTAGGTCTGGCGATTATTTATCTCTTTCCTTTGGTTCCCAAATTAGGAAAATTACTCCCCCTCTCCACTTGTCTGCATCATTGCGATCACATTACTGGCAATCGCTTTAGGAATTGATGTACGGACTGTGGGTGATATGGGGTCTTTACCTGACACACTTCCAATGTTTTTGATTCCAAATATTCCTTTCAATATTGAAACATTGATGATTATTTTGCCTTACTCGGTAGCACTGGCGGCTGTAGGTTTACTTGAATCGATGATGACAGCAACCATCGTGGATGAAATGACAGATACGCCAAGTGATAAATATCAGGAATGTAAGGGACAAGGGATTGCGAATATTGCTTCTGGCTTTATGGGTGGCATGGCCGGTTGTGCCATGATTGGTCAATCTATGATTAACGTAAAATCAGGCGGCCTTACACGCTTATCAACATTCTCTGCGGGTATTTTTCTTCTTATTCTGGTTGTATTTATTAGTGACTGGCTCAAAGTGATTCCAATGGCTGCATTGGTAGCGGTGATGATCATGGTCTCGATCAGTACCTTTGAATGGAGTTCTGTCACTCAGTTAAAAGATAATCCTAAGAGCAGTAATATCGTCATGATTGCGACCGTAATTGTAGTTGTTGCTACGCATAACCTGGCTCTAGGTGTATTAACGGGCGTATTGCTTTCAGCCTTGTTCTTGGCGAATAAACTTGAAAATGATATCCAGGTAACAGCATCTTTTGAAGGAACAGCCCGTTTATATGATTTGAGAGGTCAGATCTTCTTTAGTTCTTCTGAAAAATTCATGCAAGGTTTTGACTTTAAAGAGAACGTTAAGGAGGTCATTATTGATCTGACGCACTCTCATATTTGGGATGTGACGTCTGTTGCGATGCTTGACTCNTATGATTTGAGAGGTCAGATCTTCTTTAGTTCTTCTGAAAAATTCATGCAAGGTTTTGACTTTAAAGAGAACGTTAAGGAGGTCATTATTGATCTGACGCACTCTCATATTTGGGATGTGACGTCTGTTGCGATGCTTGACTCTGTTGTCTGCAAATTCCAGAAAAACGGGATTAAGGTTACTGTGCGTAGTTTAAATGAAGCAAGTTCTATCATGATTGATAAATATGGGACACATGCCAAGATTTAAGGTTAGGAAATTCTATTCATAGGTAGAATTTCTTAAATAAAGATAATTAGTTTTAATTCAAAAACCACATGCTGTTTCTAAAAGCCCATCTATTCTTAGTTGGGCTTTTTTATATTTATATTCATAAACTTGGAATATTGAAATTCTATTGAATCGATACTAATAAATTTAAGGATTTTGTAGATTAAGTTAAAAACCAGAATATGTAACAAAATTTTAGAATGTAGAAGAAGCGTTACTTTAAATTAAAAATAGAACACTGCCAGATACACTACATCATCTTTACAGGTCGAGTGTGAGGGATTCGCAGATCAAGCGATATGTCCTTTACTCAGTAAATTAAATATTTAAAACCTTAAAGAGAGTATCTTTTGCAACAATTTAACTTTATTCAAAATCTTCAAGAATGGTCTAATCAATACCCCTGGTTAGAGATGGTTTCCTCCTTCAGTATTGTGATTTTTTTGGCAATCCTCGCTAATTTTTTTTCCAAACAAGTCATTGTACGTGGCATACGCAAGCTTATTTCGAAAACAGGCTTTGGCAATAACGACATCGTTACCCAATATAGTGTAATACAGCGTATAGCGAATATTGTACCTGCACTGGTGATCATGAATGGGATTTCTACAGTTCCTCACCTGTCAGATAAAGTTGAAAATTTTGTGCAAATGGGCACACAGGCTTTTATATTCTTGACTATTGCACTGGCAATATCAGAATTTCTCAATATTTTTAACCTGATTTATCAGCGTAATCCTAAATCTAGAAACAAACCTATTAAAGGATACCTGCAGTTAGTAAAACTGATTATTTATGTGGTCTGTGTCCTGATGATTATTGGCACGTTCCTAGATAAAGATGTGTTTACTTTACTGGCAGGTTTTGGAGCAATGGCAGCCGTATTGATGCTGGTGTTTCAAAATACCATCTTGTCTTTAGTCGCATCTGTACAAATTTCTTCGTATGACATGGTGCGTATTGGTGATTGGATTGAAATGCCATCACTAAATGCAGATGGTGATGTCATTGATATCTCCTTGCATACGGTCACAGTACAAAACTGGGACAAAACACTCACCACGATTCCAACCAACAAACTGATTACTGATACCTTTAAAAACTGGCGAGGCATGCAGGATGCGGGGGTAAGACGGATTAAACGTTCATTGCTGATCGATCAAAGCTCCGTGCATTTTATGACGTCTCAAGAACAAGACAAGCTGAAAAATTTCTTATTACTAGATCACTATCTCAATAGTAAAAATGAGGAACTTGAACAGTCCAATCAGCAGTTAGTCAATCAGTCTCAATATAACCACCGTCGTTTAACCAATCTTGGTACTTTCCGTGCTTATATTGAGTTTTACTTGAAACAACACCCAAGCATAAACAATACAGAAGCGTTGATTATTCGCCAGTTACAACCGACTAGCGAAGGTTTACCTTTAGAAATTTATGCCTTCACTCAAACCGCGCTCTGGAAGGAGTATGAAAATATCCAGTCAGATATTTTTGATCATTTAATTGCGATTATTCCTGAGTTTGGCTTAAAACTGTATCAAGCACCTTCCGGTACAGACTTCAGGCAATTGGCAATCACGACTTCAGAAAGGCTTGAATATAACTAAGGCATTATATTGTGAAGCTCAGCAATCTCCATCCTCTAACAATTCTGAAGTACTAAATGAAGTTCTAGCACCTAATCCGTTTAGTTCTTTACATCAAATAGATAGTTAAACATGAGAGCTGCTTTCTTTTAAATAAGTAGCTCATCTAATAATTTTTCTTCTTTTGGAGCTTTGTTCCAATACAAAATATGGGGGGAATTATGCCTTCGAAAAACGAATCCTGGTTTGATAATGTCAATCCAAATGTTTTTTTGAGTACCGTTGCACTCATTTCTGTTTTTTTGACATTTGTGATTTTTACGCCCGCAGCATTTGATCTGATTACACAGCAGCTAAATCAATGGATTACCCATTCATTTAGCTGGTTCTATGTGTTGTCTGTCGCAATATTTTTGATCGTACTCGCGTGTATTGCCTTATCGAAAATAGGGCAAATCAAACTTGGCCCCGATCACAGTGAACCTGAATATAAAAACAGCTCCTGGTTTGCCATGCTTTTTACTGCGGGGATGGGCATTGGTCTAATGTTTTTTGGGATTGCGGAGCCTGTCATGCACTATGTCAGCCCACCAACCGGAACGCCCGAAACCATTCAATCAGCGCAACAGGCGATGAGAATTACGTTTTTCCATTGGGGCTTACATGCTTGGGCAATTTATGCCTTGGTAGGTTTAAGTCTGGCATATTTCTCATTCAGACATAACTTACCTTTAAAAGTTCGCTCAGGTCTATATCCGATCATTGGCAAACGTATTTATGGACCGATTGGAGATGGGATTGATACCTTTGCAACGATTGGTACCATTTTTGGTATTGCGACGACATTAGGATTTGGAGTCACCCAGATCAGTTCGGGCTTGAACTACTTATTCGGTTTGCAGAACAGTTTGCAGACTCAAATTCTTTTGATTGTTGTGGTCAGTATCCTTGCATCCTTTTCAGTTTTTTTAGGGCTGGATAAAGGAATTAAACGGTTATCGGAGCTCAATATCATTTTGGCAGTGATATTACTCCTCTTCGTCTTCTTCGCCAGTTCAACCATTTATATTTTACAGACCACGATCCAGAATATTGGACAGTATGTTTCCAATTTATTTGTGATGACTTTCAATCTTTACGCCTATCAGCCAACTGGCTGGATTGGAGGTTGGACGATCATGTACTGGGCTTGGTGGATTTCCTGGTCACCTTTTGTCGGTATGTTTATTGCCCGCGTATCTCGTGGCCGTTCAATCCGTGAATTTATTGTAGGCGTGTTATTGATTCCGACTGGATTTACATTGGTTTGGATGGGTTTTATGGGGAACGCTGCATTATTTAGCATTCTGTTTGGAAATCATTCCAGTCTAGTATTGGCTGTAGAAAAAGATTCTTCTGTTGCCTTATTCGAATTTTTAAAGACTTTACCTCTCTCTAGTGTATCCAGTCTGGTTGCTACCCTCCTGATCTTCCTGTTTTTTGTTACTTCGGCTGATTCAGGAGCCTTGATCACAGATTACCTTACGGCTAAAACGGAGCACTCCCCTGTTTGGCAACGTTTGTTCTGGACAGCTGTGATTGCTGTTCTTTCTATTATCTTGCTGATCGTTGGTGGTTTAAGTGCCTTGCAATCTGCAGTGATCATGAGTGCCTTGCCTTTTACTTTCATTATGCTGTTATTGTGTTGGGGGTTAATCAAGGCACTACGTTTAGATGTCTTAAAAGTACAGGCCCTACAAAGTGCTAGGATCACACCACGAGCTATACAAAACCCAAGAAGCTGGCAACAGCGTCTAGGTTTAATTATGCATTACCCACATTCTAAAGCCGAAGTAACGGCCTATATTCATCAGAATGTTCATCAGGCTTTTCAGAACATAAAACATGAATTTCAGCGCCGGAATCTGGATGTTTCAATCCGTGAGGTTGATGGGGGGCTATTACTGAAAGTAGATCATCAAGATGAAATCAACTTCATCTATCAAGTCGTGGCTACTGAAACACGAGCTCCGAGTTTTATGCTCGATGACGAAAGTAGCCTCTCTCAGAAATATTACAAAGCGGAAGTTTTTCTAAAAGAAGGGGGGAAAAACTACAATGTCATGGAATGGACACAAGAAGATTTACTCCAGGACATTATTGATCAATACGAACGCCACTTGTATTTTTTAAATGTAGTCCGTAATTAAACAATCTACATAGCAGTTCAAATTAACAAGTATTAGTTTGAACTGCTATCTTTTTGATTAACAATATCTTGATTTACCAAAAAATTTAATAGTACAGCATCCGTCTTCATTCTAACCTTGAACCAATTTTCAATGCGAATTTGATCTTCACTCGATAGTGGTTCAGATGTTCTCACACTAAGTTGCAGTATTTGCTTTTGATTGGGATCAGTCGGTAAATCAATGCCTTGTCCTAGAAAAATAGAGCTTACAGTGGGATGCTGTGCACGTAGCTCTGCAAAAACATCATTTGCATTGGCAAATAAAGCATTTTTCACCCTTAATTCTTGCTGTAATTGTTTTACCTGTTCATCCTTTTGGCGCAGGGCTTCTTGTCCATTCAGATACAAATCACTCAATACCCCAGATTTTAAGGCAGTCACATCAACCTTATCATCATTGGTTTGATGCACAATAATTTTAGTTCCTTCGAGATTTGCAACAGCAAGTCTCCTTTCAATATTCTGCAACGTCGCCTGACTTAAGGGCAAACCGACTAAAGCCAACTCAATGGTCCGTGTCTTGCTATCAATTTTTGAACTGGCGACTTGTGTTTCTTTAAAGGTAAATTCTTGTGTAATGAATTTGTTGGCAGTTGATTTAAAAACTTCTTCATTAACTAATTTAGTCGCCAGATAGGCACTTGGAATTGCGGTCACTATTGCGATCATCAGCAAAGATATTTTTACACATCTTTCTACTTTTTCGTCAGCAAAACTATGTGGCTTTAACCTTAAAATCCGGATACCGATAATAGTTGCCAAACTGATGAACACACAATTGATGGTATATAAATACAGTGCACCACCAACAAAGCTCCACTGTCCAGTTGCAATACCAAATCCAGCAGTACAGACAGGTGGCATCAATGCTGTAGCAATCGCCACCCCTGGAATAACATTTGATTTTTCTTCTCGAGTGATCCCAATGATTCCTGCCAATCCACCAAATAATGCGATGAGCACATCCCAAACGGTTGGGCTAGTTCGTGATAAAAGTTCAGATTGTGCATTATCGAGGGGTGATATCGAGAAATATAGAGTGGATACGACCAAGCTGATCAGTGTTGCAATACCTAGGTTGAAGAGTGCCCGTTTTACCAGTTTAAAGTCATAAACTGCTACACCCAGCCCCACCCCCATGATCGGTCCCATAAGTGGAGAAATTAGCATTGCGCCAATAACCACGGCTGTTGAATTGATATTTAATCCGACTGATGCAATAAAAATAGCGAATATTAAAATCCAGGGAATGGCTCCTGATAGCTCAATCCCATCACGAATACGACGCTCGATTTCATCATCTTCTGCCTTATCTGCCAGCAGACTAAAGCGATGGCGTGCACGTCTTAATCTACTTGTATAATTAAAGGAGGAGTTGTGTTTATTAGAGGTGTTGGTCAATTTAACATCCTACTTTTTATCCATCTGTGGAAAGACCTTTAATCTCAGTCGATTTTTGGTCCTCGTGATTACCTTAGAGTGAGAAAATGAAACATTCCAGAAAACTAACTTTACTCAAAATTACAAAAAAGTCTTAATATCTCCTGCGATTGATTAATTAATAAACATAAATGTTTCATTTCTTATAATCGTTTCATCAAGTTATCAGTTCTCCTTATGATTTGTCAGATTGTAGTGTTACAGTAAGAGGGATTATAAGTGCTTAAATTTAATAATGATATTATTCATGGGGCAATTTTCGACATGGATGGAACCATGTTTGATACTGAACGTTTACGTTTTCAAACCTTGAAGCAAGCATCTCAGGAATTGATCGGTGTTTCATTTAGTGATGCTTATTTAATGGCTTGTCTGGGACTCAGTGCAAGTAGTGCACATCAACTAGCCAAACAGCAGTATGGGGACGATATCCCTTATGCAGAGATCCGACAACGAGCTGATGAGCTTGAACTCGAAAGTGTCAGAAGTTTAGGTGTACCCATTAAAAAAGGGTTGGTACAGGTACTAGAACGTTTACGTAAATCTGGTTTACGCATGGCAGTTGCGACATCAAGTCGTCGCTTAATTGCTGAAGAATATCTGATCAATGCCAACGTTTATAAATTCTTTGATGTACTGGTGTGTGGTGATGAAGTACAGAAAGGTAAACCACATCCGGAAATTTTTCTTTCCGCTGCTGAAAAACTCAATTTACCTACATCAGAATGCTTAATGTTCGAGGATTCGGAAAATGGTATTACTTCAGCCTATAATGCTGGTGGGGTTACCATCTTGCTACAAGACATCAAGGAACCTAATTCCAACATGCTGGCCAAAACAGATTACTTTTTTGAAAGTATGTATGACTGCCTGCATCAATTGGATCAACATACACTAAACTTGGAAATGCCAACACTTCAAGAGTCTTTTCCACAAAGTCTGAATCAATTGACCGTTGGCATTCATGGATTTGGTGCGATTGGCGGTGGCTTCATGGCACAGATCCTGTCCCACTGGGATGGCTATACACGTCCAAAGCGAATCTATGCCTCAACCCATAATTCCTTGTATCGTTCAGCAGTGAATGCCTTTGGCAGTTACTGTATTCGTTATGGCCAGCTTTCCTATGATGAACGTATTGAAAATATGCATATCATTGATGCGGGTAATATTGAACAGATGCAGGAGATGTATATTGCCTCAAGCATGATAGCTGTTTGCTTGCCGGAACAGGCGATTGCAACTGAGGCCAGAACAATTGCCCAAGGCTTATATGCCCGTCATATTGCCAATAATGAACAGTTCACGAATCCTTTAACCGTCCTCATTATCTTAAATAAAATCGGTGCTAAACACTTATTGCTTGAACATGTGCATAGCGCTCTGGTTGAAATTACAGCTCCAGACATTGCTGAGCAGATTTTAGAGCAGCATTATTTCTGTGATACGGTCGTTAACCGAATGGTTTCCAAATTGACCGACCAAAACCTTTACCGTCAGTTGCGTATTAAGTACAACATTTTTAAGCAATACCAACTCGATCACGACCTTGATCATGCTGATATTGAAGATGCTACCCGTTTGAATCCTGAACAGGAAAGGTTAGCTTCAATGTATGTCGAAGAGATGTGCAGTAACTTTAAACCCAGCCATATTTTGCAGACCATGGACTTGATTCTATTCCATGCAGAAGTGGACATGCCGATTTACGTAGAAAATAACAGTCCCTTGCTAGGCAAAATGCGTCAGATGGTGTTGGTGGATGATATTCAGGAAATTCAGTTGATAAAAAACAGGTTATGGAATGGTGTTCATGCCATGACTACCTGGTACGCAACACGCCTCGGCTACGAAACGATTGGTTTAGCTATGGCAGACCCAAAAGTGAGAGAGTTTATGGAGGGGCTTCTTGAAGAAGTGAAGGCTGGGCTTACCCTTACCCTACCACATCGCAAAAATGATCTTGATGATCTGGCAAAAAGCTTTATTAATTCTTGTGTCAATGCCTACAAAGATCCGTGTGAACGTGTAGCACGTGATCCTTTACGAAAGTTAGCCGCTTCAGAACGCGTCTTGGGATCAATTGCTTGTAATATTCAGCAGGGCTTACCTTACCAGAACTTAAGTCAAGGTGCCTTATATGGTTACTACTACTCTATTCAGCAAAAAGATATTAGCTATGGTGAAGCAATTGAACATCTTAAAATTCAGTTAGGGCAATCTGGATTAAACGAGCAACATCAGCAAACCCTACAGCGAAATATTGAAACACAGTTAGCTCAATTGCTCCCGGCTAAACATAAGACGCACAATCCTCATTGTGTAGACCTAGCAAAGCAAATGGATCATAGCCTGACCTGATTGTGTCATAGGATTTAACCAGAATAGAATAAACTCATATTTATGAGGTCAAGCATGCTTGACCTCATGTGTACAATAATTTCCCAAGGATAAATTTAACAAGCCGACTTCATTTTTTAAAATATTTAAGTTTTGAAGTGACTGATAAAAATATAAGCTAAAACTCCACACGCAATTGAGAAAGGCACAACGACAGCTAACCAAATACTAAACTGACAACTTAAATTTTGAATCAATTGTGCAGATGGAGTTTCATAAAATGGTTATGTGTGTCTAGAGTTGGCACTGTTGCAAATAGCTGCTGATGGTAAGCTAAATCGTTTTTAGCTAAAGGTTTAACCTATGAATCCCTTCCATGGTCGGCATTTTCAGGGCGAAATCATCCTTTGGGCTGTGCGCTGGTATTGTAAATATGGCATCAGCTATCGTGAACTTCANAGCTGCTGATGGTAAGCTAAATCGTTTTTAGCTAAAGGTTTAACCTATGAATCCCTTCCATGGTCGGCATTTTCAGGGCGAAATCATCCTTTGGGCTGTGCGCTGGTATTGTAAATATGGCATCAGCTATCGTGAACTTCAGGAAATGCTTGCCGAACGTGGTGTAAAGGTTGATCACACCACTATTTACGTTGGGTTCAGCACTATGCTCCTGAAATAGAAAGACGCTTACGCTGGTACTGGCGTAATCTTAGTGATCTGAGCTCATGGCATATTAATGAAACTTATGTAAAAGTGAATGGACAATGGTCTTATCTGTATCGTGCAGTCGATCAACGTGGCCATACCATTGATTTTTACCTTTCTTCTAGACGTAATACCAAATCAGCCTATTGTTTTCTTGGAAAATTTTAAATAATGTAAAGAAATGGCAAATTCCACGGGTGATTAATACGGATAAAGCACCCACATATGGACGTGCTTTATCATGGTTAAAACAGGAAAGAAAATGTCCACCAGACCTTGAGCACAGGCAGGTTAAGTACAAAAATAAAGTGATCATGGCAAGCTAAAGCGGATCATCAGGACACCCAAATATAGCCCTGACGTAAATCCAATAGAAAAAATGTGGGCTCAAGTCAAATCGGTTAGGAAAAAATTTAGGGTTAAAGATATTGATCTATTGTTTAAAGATTACTGTGACAATTTATTTGGAATTTAGCTATCTTTTTAAAGATTCTCTTTTATTTCTTAAATTTACTTCTTTTAAATCACAAAAAAAACCTGCATCTTGGGGAAAATGCAGGCTGAAAACCTAAAGATTATTTCTGTGGAGAAATTAATCCCTATTAATTTACTAGGTATTATATATGAAATGAATCACATTATATACCAAATTTACAAACGGGATAGCTACTACCCTCTTGGATAATTGAATAGCTGAATAGCCACTGAATAGCCACCAAAATTCTAGACACACATAACCATCTTTTGGACTGCCACCACTCTCCTAGACAAATATCGTCTATTCTTTTTGCACAGGAGAAAACATTATGAGTGGACAACGATATACCCCAGAATTTAAAGACGAAGCTATAAAATTAATTACTGAACGAGGATATTCTGTCACTGATGTAGCGGAACGTTTAGGTGTATCACAACACAGCATTTATAAATGGCTAAAGGCGCTACAGCCTTTACGTAACAACTCTGATGAACATGAACTACTCGAAGCAAAGAAAGAAATCCTACGTCTTAAAAGTCAGCTTAAACAGACTGAAGAGGAACGGGATAT
>NZ_JACHVD010000026.1:10554-20072 GCF_025377055.1 Acinetobacter sp. T_3_1
GTATCACAACACAGCATTTATAAATGGCTAAAGGCGCTACAGCCTTTACGTAACAACTCTGATGAACATGAACTACTCGAAGCAAAGAAAGAAATCCTACGTCTTAAAAGTCAGCTTAAACAGACTGAAGAGGAACGGGATATTCTAAAAAAGGCCGCAAGGTACTTTGCAAGCCTGCCCGAGTAAAGTATCAGTTTATCCTGGAATACAGCCATCAATTTAAGATTAAAACGATGTGTCGGGTCCTTAAGATCGCTCGTGCTGGTTACTATGCCTGGTTGCATGAACCCGAATCAGGCAGGACTATTGAAGATAAGCGGTTATTACAGCTCATCCGTTCTTCTTATGATGCCAGCTATGGCATCTATGGTTATCGTCGCATTACGCTAGATCTAAAAGAATTGGGTGAAAGCTGCGGGCCCAATCGTGTGCTGAAGATCATGAAGAACAATGGTATTGCCGCTGTTCGAGGATATAAGAAACATAAAAGCTATGGTCGTGGTCGTCCTCAGATTGTGCTACCTAACCATTTAAATCGAGAGTTTATTGTAAACACACCTGATACTTCTTGGGTGACTGATATAACTTACATTCGCACATGGCAAGGCTGGTTATATCTGGCTGTGGTTCTTGATTTATATTCGAGAAAAGTCATCGGTTGGTCAATGAAACCTACGCTTGCCAAGGATATCGTTTTGGATGCACTTCTTATGGCGGTATGGCGACGTAGGCCAAATGAACCTGTGATCATACACTCTGACCAAGGCTCCCAATACAGCAGTAGAGACTGGCAGAAATTCTGTCAGAAACATAACTTAATACCCAGCATGAGCCGTAGAGGCCTTGCGCAGTATACTGCTCATGGGATAATGCCGTTGCTGAATCCTTTTTTAGCAGCTTAAAGAAGGAAAGAATTAAAAAGAGGATCTACAAAACACGAGAAATGGCTCGTGCAGATGTGTTTGATTACATCGAGATGTTTTACAATCGAATCAGGCGTCATTCGCATCTCGATGGGATGAGTCCAGAAGCCTTTGAGGCAGCTTCAAAATGAGGCTGTCTCGTGTCTAGGATACTGGGAGCAGTCCAAGGATTAATTTATTGCTCATTTACATAGAATTAACTTTAATAAAAATTTCTTAGGCTATTAATAGAAACTTAAATGTATTTAATATTTTTATTTTTCAATCTAAGTGTTAGAAACCATTTAAAGTGTCTGTATTCTCACCAATAAAAATGTCTGGTCTATGATGCGCATCAACATCATGGACTGGATATAAACTTGAGATGCTGATCACTATGTCTGACAAGGAAATACAACTTCTTGCAGTCCTGCAAGATGTACGAGATCAACGTATTACGCAAGTCCGTGCTGCTGAAATTCTGAATCTTTCAAGCCGTCAAATTACCTGGGTTATTGCACAAACTCAATCAAGACAGTATTTCAAGCCTGACACATGCCAGTCGTGGTCAACCGGGTCATCGTCGCCATGATGAAGCCGTAAAGTCTGAATGCCTTTCCATTATTTCTGAACATCTTCTGGGCTTTGGACCGACCTTGGCGCATGAGAAGCTGATCAGCATGTTTGACCTGAATATTCCTGTAGAAACGCTTCGTCGCTGGATGACTGCCAATGATCTCTGGATTCCTCGATCCAAGCGTCTGAAACGGCCATATCAGCCTCGATATAACCGGGATTGCTTCGGTGAGTTGATCCAGATTGATGGTTCATATCATGACTGGTTTGAAGGACGAGCCGCCAAATGCTGTTTGCTGGTTTATATCGATGACGCGACTGGAAAGCTGTTGCATCTGCGCTTTTGTGAGGCTGAAACCACCTTTGACTATATGCTTTCCACCAGAGCCTACATTGAGCAATACGGCAAGCCGCTGGCCTTTTATAGTGACAAACATTCGGTATTCAGAGTGAACCAGAAATCCAGTCAGGACAGCCAGATCACGCAATTTGGCCGGATTCTGAATGAGTTAAACATTGATATTATCTTTGCCAACTCACCACAGGCCAAAGGTCGTGTGGAACGTGCTAACAGGACACTTCAGGATCGTCTGATCAAGGAGATGCCGCCTGGAAGGTATAGCCAGTTAAATAAACTACACTACATTTCCTTAAAGCTGATATCTAATGCCTCCAGGACTGATTTCTGCTGTTGGCAAACAATATTTCTGACTTTCCTTTTGAGCAAAGACTATGCTTTATTCAATTGGGTTGAAATCTGGGCTATAAGCCGGTAAATACATGAGTCTGGCATTGTATTGAATAGCCAGTTCATCAATTTCTTTACCTTTGTGAATCGAAGCGTTATCTAAAATCTAAAATCAGTAAGTGCTTTTGATGCTCACCATTTTTATCTTTAGGTAAGCCTTTCAGCAAATATTCAAGCCACCCAGCAAAAGTGCTGCGATCACATGAACCCTGAAAGATGAAGGGTGCAATGAATCTGAAAGCTGCACTTGATCGAACAGCACTGATCATACACAGTCTGGTTCCATGCCCACCCGATTTTAAGGCATGGCAACGTTTTCCTTCCTCAGACCAACCATACTCAGCGGTTTCATTGGTATTTATGCCGGATTCATCAATATATAAAATATGCTCTTCACCATATTGCTGTTTCCATTGTGGCAGAAACCATTGGAATACGGCCCGTCCTATTTTGCAGGCTTGTCTGTAGAGAAAAGTCTTTTTTTTATGACTCCAACCCAGCTTTTTTAAAGCAAACAGGATATTGGCATAGCTGACGGAATAACCAAATCTTTGTTCAAATAATGGCACCAGATCTTTAGCCTGTGAAAATGGTGTTGTTTCAACAAAGCTTTTAAAAGCCTGTAAGTCTCTAATTTTATAGGGTCGACCTGCTTTTTCAGGATGTGGCCGATTCGCATTTCCTTGCAGCTGCTCGAGGTTAATCCAGAGATCTAAAGTCGTCCTTGCGATCTTAAAAACAGTACAGGTTTTAGATTTATTCTGGCATTCTTTGTAGTAGTCCAGAGCTTTGTGACGAAGATCGTTGGAATATGGCTTAGGCATAACAGCAGTGAGTAAGGTTTTTTTATAGTGTAGCAAACCTTATATTTCTAGCCATATCTGCTCGATTGCAGAAGCCAATGCCTGGCTACCCTGCTTCATTGAGCAGTTCAATCAGAAGTTCGCCAAGTGTGCGAGAAATTCCAAGAACTTGCATCGCCCTTTAACAGAGTCTGATGCTGAACTGGAGGATATTTTCACCTGGCAGGAACCGCGTAAGGTCACAAAGAACCTGACCATCACGTATGACAAGTGTATTTATATGCTTGAGCCAACAGCACTGAATCATAAGCTTGTTGGACAATACATTTCATTTCTGGAGTACCCAGATGGCACTGTGGCCATCATGCATGAAGGACGGAAGATCAACTATAGCGTCTTCAATAAACTGGCTGGATTACAGCAGAATGAAGTGGTTGAGAACAAAAGATTAGGCTCGGTTCTAGCCCAGATCCAGCAGCAACATGAGGAGTTGGAGAAACAGAATAAACGTTCCCGTCTCAAGAAAAGTATGCCGAGTCGTAAAGCTCAGAAAGCAATCATTGAACAAAGGAATTTAAATCCTGTTCTTGACTCTTGTAGTTAAAAACAGAATATTTTAGTTGTTGAATAACAATAGTGTAGCAACTTGCTACACTTTTTTTCCGGAATTCATCAAAATCTTTTTCAAGAGTTCATCAAGCTCTCTTAAATGCTGCTCATCAATATCACTTACCTTTACAGAGACCTTTAAGTTGTTATGGTTAAATTTAATATTACCCGCAACTTTACCGTCATACTCAATTTTGTGAATGAATGACGTAGTGACAGGTTTATCAGATGAATTTGCATTTAAAAGTTTTTCTGCTAGAGCTGTGAGTTTAGTCTGCTCTACTTCTTTTTTAATTAGCTTATGCCAAGCCTTTAACAATGCATCTTCAGCTTGTTTTGCTTTATCGTCGTGATCTGCTAAAAATTTTTTAATTGCAGTTGCCGCAGTACGTGCTATTAATGCCGGTTGTTCATTAAGATCATTAAGCAACTCAGCTGGAAGTTTTTCAAAAGAAAGATACTTGTACATATCTTCTCGATTCATACCTAAAGATTTTGCTAGCTTCTGTTTATTTTTCTTGAGATTTGCATCTAGGGCGTTTAATCCAATAAAAATTTCATAATCAGTTAAATCTTCACGTTTTAAGTTTTCTGCTAAAGTTAATAAAGCAACTTCTTCATCGGTTGCATCTATCACAATAACTTCAATACTCGAACGATTTAGGAATTGATGAGCCTTAAGCCGACGTTCGCCAGCAATTAATTCGTATTTTTCTCCAACACGACGAACAGCAATAGGTTGCAATAAGCCTACTGATTCGATTGATGCAGCTAATTCTTCAATTTGCTCTTGATTGAAAATTCTACGAGGCTGATTCGGACTAGGATAAATATCGGAAATCTGAACATTTCGTTTTAACTCTTTAACATCTTGAACATGTTCTTTCTGTGCTTGCTGATGTTTTTGAGTATTTAGCTGTAAACGTTGTGCTAATAATTCTTTACTACTTACCATATGTTTCTCTTGTTCAGATTGTTACGCGTTGCAACGTTGCACAATTTCATCCGCTAAATCTTGGAAAGCTTTACGAACTTTTGAACTTTTATCCATACCTAATAGAGATTGTTGCATAATCGCAGCCTGATTTACTTTTGTGCTAGCAGGAATAGATGTTTCAAGTAAATTTCCAACATGTGTTTTTGCTGCTTCTTTAATTATTTTACACACAGTTTGACGTTCATCATGTTTAATTAATAAAGCTCCCAACAATTGAAGATCTGGATTAACACGTCGAATTTTAGTTAGATGATTAATTAAATCTGTTACACCATACAAGCCGTATTGGGAGCCAGATTCAATAGGAATAATTACATGAGTTGCTGCAGCTAAAGCATTACTAGTGAGTAGTTTTAGGCTAGGTGGACAATCAATTAAAATAAAATCATATATTCCTTTTAAATATTCTAATTTGATTGCAAGTTCTTCAGATGGTCTAGGTGCATCATCTTTTAATTTATCTTCGGTTCTTCCTAAGTTTAAAGAACCATAAATTAATGAAACATTTTTGAATCTTGTTTGTTCTTCCAATGCTTCTGTTAATAGACTAACATCACCAACTAATAACTCAGCAGAAGTGGTTTCTATTTCACTTGGATGTTTTGAACCAATATGTAAACTTGCATTTGCTTGAGGATCTAAATCAATAACTAGAGTTTTATAACCTAAATTTGCAAGTTCTGAAGCTAAGTGGACAATTGTCGTTGTTTTTCCACATCCGCCTTTGTGATTTGCAACAGCAATGATTTTTGTTGACATATTTGTCATATTAATCTCAACTTGAATTACTCAAATATAGTCAAAATTGTAGAAACTTACTACTAATTATTTGAACGAATTTAAATCCATATCCTACTTATTTTTAACAAAAAAACAAAAACTAATTTTATGAAAAAAAGCTAGCTAATTTATAATTAGTATTAATTTATATAATTAGTTAATTATAATTAAGACTGTTTTTTTTCATTTAAAAACAATATCTTGATTGGTTTAAGGTGGAATGATTGTCAC
Source organism: Acinetobacter sp. T_3_1 (assembly GCF_025377055.1). NCBI lineage: Bacteria > Pseudomonadati > Pseudomonadota > Gammaproteobacteria > Moraxellales > Moraxellaceae > Acinetobacter > Acinetobacter sp. T_3_1. Next base: position 16,201 of record NZ_JACHVD010000026.1, read on the forward strand.
TGAAAAGTGGAATGATTGTCACTGAAAAGTGGAATGATTGTCACCGAAAAGTGGAATAATTGTCACCGAAAAGTGGAATAATTGTCACCGAAAAGTGGAATAATTGTCACTATAGTGGAAGATCTGTCATGCACTTTTTATTTTATCAAATTTAATTAATATAAATATTTAAATTACAATTACTTATANTATAGTGGAAGATCTGTCATGCACTTTTTATTTTATCAAATTTAATTAATATAAATATTTAAATTACAATTACTTATATTGAGGATAAGTCCTGCTTTTATTTCTTTTTAGGTGGAAGATATGTCACTACATTTTGAAGTGTTGTGGATAAGTTTGTTTGTCTAATTTTTGACCTTTATTTGTGTGTAGGTTTGTAAGGCATTATTAATAAGTGGAAAGTTTGTCACTATTGGTGGAAGGATTGTCACTGATTTCGGAATAGAATCACATTCATAAGAACATACATAGTTTGTTAAGCTCAAATGCTTGGATGCTATCAAATAGCAAAAGGTAGAAGATTTGTCACTGTTGTGGGAAATCTTTCCTTTGTAAATGATTGAATAGCAGTCACCTAAAGTGGCACTATTTTCGCCTTCATTTTTAATTAGTGGAAGATATGTCATCATAAAGTGAAAATAAATAAGAATTTCCACTTTTCTGTGGATGTATATTCTCTTTTTACCTTGAACAAGAAGTTTTGCATCTTCCCTGATATAAAATAACGGGAGACCTAACCTAAAGTGGAAGGTTTGTCATTTAAAAGTGAAAATTATTAAAATCTTCACTTTAATCTGATATTGATTGTAATACGTGCTAAAAGTGGAATGTTTGTCATTAGTATGAATAGATAGAATTCTTGACCTATTAAAGGCGGTCAATTTTAAGATTTATTATAAACCCCCCAATATATACTGTAATACAGTACATAAATTGTTCTTAAAGTGAAATTTTTGTAATCAATTATTAAGTAAATGGGAATATAAATATATAAGACTTAAAAATTATCTGATAGATCTTATGTTAATTTTTGGAGATAGCTTAGGGTCTCTGATGGTTATCCTACTTAAGGTGGAAATCTTGTCACGTACTTAAGATATAAGATCATAATAGCCTAAGCTAGGAGATTAATGATAACTAATTTTTTCTAGACTTAGCCAGAAAATCTCAAAAAATATGGATCGAATAAACAGTACGGGGAAATATTTGATTGTTACGTGAACTTAAAGTGGAGTGTTTGTCACGAAAAAGTGAAAAAATAAATTCAATTCACTTTAAGATTTTATTTTTTTACTTATCTCTAACTTAAAAGCTGCTCTAAGTAAGCATAAAGTAATACATGAGTGAAAAATTGAAATATTTTTCACTTTTGAGTATAACTATTAGAAATCCATTAAATAAATTGCTCATGAAAACTGTAGACGAAAACGAAGATATTGAATATTTACCTTATTGTATTGGTAACATTCGCCATAATAGCGTAGTAAGCACCAGTAACCGTTTAATTCGTCCTATTGAGTTATCTGCCAATGAATATAAAGCTTTGCTGTATGCTATGGCCGTAGCTAATTATGGAGAAAAGAACAACAAGGATAAAGAAATTACTGAACAAACTTATATTTACTTACACAAGCATGATTTAGGTGAATTACTAGGATTAGATAAGAAAAACTCGATTAATGTTGCTATTGATCGTATATATAAAGAACTATCTTCGCGTGTCGCACATTTTGTAATTGAAGAACCAACAGAAGAAAATAAGAAAAAAGTAAAAAAAGTACACTCAGTTGTACCCATTATCCGTGAACTGCGGTGGGAGGATGATGCAAAGAATGCTCTACAGATTCGTTTTACCAGTGAAGTCCTTCCTTATTTTACTCGTTTAGCAAATGGTAATTTTACGACTTATCAATTAAAACATTTATTCGCTCTTGAATCTGTAGCAAGCATGAGTTTGTATTCTTTTTTTATTAAGAATGAATTCAAATTTACTCAACAATCTAGTTATGAAATAGAACTTAGCTTAGAAAATTTACGTACATTAATCGATATAAGTGAGGCTAAATACGATCGATGGGTAGATTTTAGACGATATGTTTTAGATAAAATAATTAATGAAATTAACGCATTTACAGAATTACATTTAGAATATGAGACTATCAAAAAAGGTCGTCCAGTTGTTGGGGTACTGTTTAAGGTTACAAGTAAGACAAGTCCAGAACCGAAATCTATATCGCCAAAAAACAAAAGTAAAATTTACCTGGATGTGCCATTTACTGAAAATAATTTAATAAAAGATCTTGGTGCAAAATTTGATGTAGATATGCGAGCCTGGTATATTTTTAATGATAATGAAAATATTCAGAATTTTAAAAAATGGTTCAAGGTAGAAGGATGTTTAACAGATTCACAGGCAAACGCGATTGTAAACGATATTCTATTTCAAATGGATTTCGCAGATTCAGGTGTTTCCATGGAAGATTTCAAACGTTCTATGAAAGCTAAATTGAAGAAAGATCCAGGATTTGTTGCTACTCATCGAGTACGTTTAAATGAGATTTTTGGGAAGGAAATTGTTTAGTGTAGCAAGTTGCTACACATTGTATTTTGAGTCTATTAATAATTTTGTTAATCACTTTCCATAATTAAGGGTGATCGCTTTTGTAGTTATGAACTCAATAAAAAAGTTGCTCATTGCTAAACCCCAGTCTTGAATTGGAATATTCCACTTTATAGATGCTGCATAAATTTACAAGTAAATCACTTTACGTACAAGATTCATCCGTTGCAAAGACTTTATGCTTTTTGATTACCTAGCGTATTACGTTACTTAATGACTCGATCGCATTGGTGGTATAGATAGCTTTGCTTCCTAAGTAGAAATGTCCGGTTTCTCCAAAGAAATGCTGAGATCAAAACAACAAAAAAATTTTTACCTTACTTAAAGAAATTAGGCTTCAAACCTTGAGTGTATTATTCAATAGAGGGTTATTCGGATAGTTTTTATATGAAACTCCCTAGAAAGAATCTTATAGGGCTTTTTGTTTTTCTTATTACTTAAAAAATTAGATGGCAGAAGTTACAGCTTCTGCCTTTTACTAAAACGACTATGGATATAACCATGGTACGGTTAGTTGTTCTAGTCATCGTATTATACAAAAAATCATACTGCAGCACACAATTTTCGATTAACTGAACCCTCGACAGTCCCCATCCCGGCTTTTCCAGGGCAAAAATTTTCCCCAATTTCTGGGGATAAATCTGGGACAGTTTTTAATCATCTTTGTACGCATTTACTTAAGTCAATTCCGTTACTTTGCTGCTGTTCGGAATAATGAAATATTCAAATGATAGATTCATCAGGAACAGGAAGTTCCACACAATAATAAAAATATAGATATGCACAAAGACAGTAAGGTCCGACAGGAGTTATACCGAGCGACCCCATACGAAAAACCCTGGCAGAGAATGCCAGGGTTTTTTCATTTCTCGTATATTTAACCTAAATAAAAAAGTCTCCGACAAACCCGGTACGGTTCAGTTCTTTAACGTGATTGCCAAACGTTATGAAAAAAGCAGTACTATATTGACGAGTCACTTACCATTTAGCCAATGGTCCAAGTCGTTTGCTGATGATGTTACTTTGACAGCTGCGATGTTAGATCGGTTATTGCATCATTGTCGTGGTGCAAATATCGGGTGAGAGTTATTGTTTAAAGGCTTAGATTCTCAAATGAAGTGCAACAGAGATTAAATTATTGGAAGGAAGCAAGATGAGCTAGCATTTTGCTTCCGACCGACCAAAGTCAAAGTTGCATCATGAACTACACTCATCTTACCCAAGAAGAAAGATATCAGATTTATAC
>NZ_JACHVD010000027.1:0-17815 GCF_025377055.1 Acinetobacter sp. T_3_1
ATTGAAAATCCTGAAGGGGAGCCTGAAACGAATAAGCAGGACTTGATTAAATATATCAGTATGAAAAAGCCTTCATCTTCTTTAAAAAAAATGAATGAAGAAAAAGACAATGAAAAGACTCAGATGCTGTGGGATGTTAATCCGGAAGTGGTCGAAAACTACTGGTCAAGCACGCAGCGTGATTAAAAGAAATATGAAAATGGGCTCGCTCCCATTATAAAAAGAAGTGCTTAGCGAGAAGTACTTCAAAATTAGAAAAAAGGAAAATAACCATGAATAAGACTATCAAAACAATCGCCTTATCTGTTGCCTTCGTATCTGGTGCAGCCATGGCAAATCCGCAAGGCAACCACGTCACTGTAAATACAGGTTTAGACGCTACTTTGGCCACTGTATCTCAACATGCTAAAAATGGTACTGCGCTTAACCTTGCCATTAATACCGCTACTGTTGATGCAACAGTCAACGTACACGGGGCGTATAATTCACTGAATAATGTGGGAGACAAAATCGCAGTAGAAACTTCAGCAATTGGTGCGGTAAACACCGGTAGCATTAACTTACAACAAGGCAATCTGAGTGCTGTGAATACGGGTACATTAGAGAAAACTTTTGATGCTGAAAAAAATGCAGAGGGTTNTCACTGAATAATGTGGGAGACAAAATCGCAGTAGAAACTTCAGCAATTGGTGCGGTAAACACCGGTAGCATTAACTTACAACAAGGCAATCTGAGTGCTGTGAATACGGGTACATTAGAGAAAACTTTTGATGCTGAAAAAAATGCAGAGGGTTCTTTGGAACAATGGAATTCTGAGCGTTCATCGGAGTTTGAAAGTTCTATCAGTACATCATTGAATACTGACACTTATGACCAGTTCTCTGAAACTCTAAGTAATTATACTGCAGCGAATTTAGCCTTTAATTCAGCAGCTATTGATGCATCTGTAAATACAAGAGGATTCGAGAATCATATTGATGGCATCAAAACTTCAGCTATTGGTGCTGTGAACACTGGTAGCATTACTGTGACCGTAAAGTAAATCCACCGTTCAATATGATCCAGGGTCTAACTATTTGCGGATAGTTAGACTTTTTTATTTTAGTACAAAAAATGTTTATTGANTGCTCTATAATAGAGTCAACCTACAGTAAGATAATATTTGGTCTGAAAATTAGATCGCTATAAAAAAACACTTACAAAAAAAGAGCGCCTGAGCGCTCTTTTTAAATTCAGTTGAAATCTTAATCACGGACAAATTCAACAGTGCCATTCTCTAAAGATTTAACCCGTGCCAAAGATTCAACGCGGTAACCTTTATCAAGTAACAATTGGCGACCCGGCTGGAAAGATTTCTCAATCACAATACCAATACCCACAACTTCCGCTTTTGCCTGATGAATTAAATCGGCAAGACCTAAAGCTGCCTGACCATTTGCCAGAAAGTCATCAATCACTAAAGCTTTATCGCTTGAACTGATATGCTTGTTTGAAATGGCAATTGTGCTTTCAGTTTGTTTAGTGAAAGAGAACACTTTAGAACGGTATAAATCATCTTTTAAAGTTAAAGATTGATATTTACGTGCAAAGATCACAGGCACACCAAGTTCTAAACCGGCCATTACTGCTGGAGCAATACCAGAAGCTTCAATGGTAATAATCTTCGTGATCCCTGCATCTTTAAAACGGGCAGCAAATTCTTTACCAATCTGTTGCATCAATACAGGGTCAATTTGATGATTTAAGAAAGCATCAACTTTCAGAACTTGATCAGATAGAACGATACCTTCACTTAAGATTTTCTGTTCTAATGCGTGCACGGGAGAATTCCTCTAAGGGCAGATGCTTTTTCAAGCAAATGCGTATTTTAAAAAGGCTCTCGAAAAATGCAAGCGAAATTGATCAAATCGATTAACTCGTTGGGCCTTTATAACCTGTTAACAGTAAACCATAGGATGCTTTTCCATCTTGATGAGTCACTTTCACCGGGGTATAGTCCAGTTGAGGTGCTAACCAGAAAATGGTATCGCGATTTGGCTTTTTATGTTTGAGCACCACTTTAATGGTGTCAAAAGTACCATAAGCGGTTTTTACTGTTTCATTGCCCTGTTTAATAAAGTGGCGCGATTCCACTTCTTTGGCGTCGGCAATTAAATAATTCGATTTTAAACCTGAAGATTTTAAATCTTCACGTAATTGCAACTCGGCATTCAGCTCATCTAGAACACCTGCCTTCCAGTCAAAAGAATAGGCCTTTTTATCTTTTTTGGTATGAATGGTTTGGGCATTCGAGTTGAAATTAATACTCATGGTACTGTTATGGACCAAAATTTTACTGTGGCGACTAAAACTGTTGGAAAGAATATCGCCTTTATCATTTAAGCTAAAATGACTGGTTTCAGTCGCAGACGCCATGGCACCGGCTTTTGCAGCAAAGACATAGGTCCAGTTATTTCCCGACTTGCTTAAAGTGCGTGTTGCCGAGCCCATATTTTTGCCATTATAGTTAAATTGATAACTTGCTTGGAATGGACTCATGGCAAATGTTTGGGTTGAAACTCCAGCCAACAACAGGGTAGTTGTTAGACCAGATGCGAATGCAACTGTTTTCAATACATTGTGAGCCATAAGTAAAGTGTTCCTATGCAGTCTTAATGAAATGTAAACTTCTGCGTAGATAGTATTATGCCTTCTGAATATAGAGATAAAATTCGAAACCTTATGCAATCTGTATCTTTAATGTAGTTTTTTTAGTTAAAACCCAGATTTTAATCCATAAAAACAATTCACCTTATTTCTGCTTGATCGGACTGACTTTGCTGTCCGCTTGTTCTGCATCAATCGCCCAAACATCCACCGGCTCTTCAGACATTTTTCTAAATAATGCAGTCAGGTTGACATTGCCTATGACCACCAGCTCAGCTTCACGCAAAACCGCATGATTGACATGCACTTTTGCTAAGGTATCAATGATAGAGCGCTTTTTACCTAACCATCGGTTTAAATCCAGATGCAATAAGTCATCTTTCACTTTAATGACATTCAACTTTTCAAGGATCATGCCCAAAGGGTCTTGATTGAGTACTTTTTGATAGAAAAATAAAGCAAATTTTACTGCAAGTTTTTGGAAGATATTTTTGAATTTGGCTTCAATTACCTGGGTGTCGCTAATCTGTTCAAACACAATTAGCTGGGTATCTTTATTCAGTTCCATCTGTACCAGTTTCAAATCGACTGAAAGAGTAATGTATAAACCTTTCACATCAAGCGTTGCATATAAGCGCAGCCAGTCTTCATGCAAGTCAGCATGCAGATCTTTCAGCATGGCAACATTGTCAGTCACAAAACGCTGAAAAGTTGCATTTAAAAAAACTTGAGAAAGAGGAAATTCACGCTCATCTTCAATAAACCCTTCAGCCTTTTGATACACCTGGCGTATACGTTTAGAGATATTGGATAGTAGCGTTTGCATATAAGGCATCCCAGCGAGTTAATCTTCTTAAACTTCGATAGATTTTGTCGAAAGTATTAAAAATACAGATATTCCACCTTGCAGTTTAACAAAATTAATTGCACCATTTTCATGATTTTAATTGTCTACAGCGTGCTTATTGACTGAGTTCTCGTTTCTTCATTCAAAACTAGACGCTGTGTTTATTTTATACTGCTTTTATGCAGTTTGGGGACCAGACATTTTGTCGGTTTAATGTGATGCTTAAGAAAATCAGTTTCGCACCTTTAATGCATGCATGGTGGAAAGATCCAATTTTCACAAGTGCAGTGATTTTGGCTGCTATTTTGCATTTGATTATTTTGACTGTGCAATTTGCTATGCCGGAAGAAAGTAATGCAGCGGTCAAAGAGATCGCTGTTACCTTACGTCCAAGTCAGGACAAGGTGGAACATGCGGATTTTCTGGCACAGGCAGATCAGCAAGGTTCTGGAACCTTCCGTGAAGCACACCGTATGTCGAGTGATATGCCGGCAGCGATGACTGAGCAGACGACTGGTGAACAGCAACAGGAAACTTTGGAGCGTTTACAACAGAAACGTGAACTCAGCTTTGAAGAAAAAGTGCTGATGACCACCTTAAGCTGGAAGAAAGAAGCAGAACAGAACCAGCGTAAAAAAGCCATGCAGGAGTTGAATAGCCAATTCCAAGCCAAGGCCGCGATGGTGGCAAGTCTGGAAGCACAATATTTGCAACGTCAGCAAAATTTTAGCCGTCAGCAAAAAATTAAAACGGTGGATGGGATACAGGCCAAGCAGGATATTTCAGCGGCTTATCTGGAGAAATTCCGTGAGAAAGTAGAATTTTACGGTAACCGCTATTATCCCGATGCAGCCAAGGTGCAGCGCCTTGCAGGGGAGGTCCGGTTAATGGTGATCTTGAATAAAAGTGGCGGAATTCGTGCCATTCGCCTGATTGAAAGTTCAGGTCATAGTTTACTGGATGAAGCGGCCAAAACTTCAGTACGTAAAGCTGCTCCATTTGGTGGTTTTGATAGAGGGATGAAAGATATTTCAGAGCTTCGCATTGTGCGTACCTGGCGGTTTGACCCGGCTGAAGCTGAGTTTGAGGTGCATTGATGGAGTGGGGTGATCTGCTTTACCAAGATCATTAACTTTCAGTTTTTAATTGTAGTTTCAGTGAGATGCTAATACATAGTGTCCCTTTTGATCCCCGTCCGCCCATGTCACGTTTAAATCCTTTTCTGAAAGTTCCAGGCGAGTCGGGAAGATTTGTAAATATTGGCGGTATTGGGGTGCGGCTTTCAAACCAATACATGTCCCATTTTTCCACCATATTCCTTCTGCATATTGGTCTAAGGCACCGACTGTCAGATACCATTTAAACTTGCCGTCCGGTTCCAGTAACAGCTCAGAGCCGACTTCCATTACGCCTTCCAGATAATAATGGCCTACCCAGGCATTATCTGCCGGCTGGAATCTTGCTTCCTTACATAAAGATTCCATATTGGCATATAGCTGGCATGCAGGAAATAACGCTGAAATCAGGAACAGCCAGGAAGGGAGTCTGTTTATCATTTCTTCCTCCATTTATTGGGGAGTATGTTAAGATTTTATGCTTATTTGACATAAATAAAACCCGATTAATCGAAATTAATCGGGTTTAAAAATTAGAATGTTGCTAGAACTACTGTTGTTCAGTATAGGGATTCTCAAATCCTAACTTCGCCAGAATCTCAATTTCCAATGCTTCCATTTCTTCCGCATCTTCATCCGAGGTTTCATGGTCATAGCCCATCAGGTGTAAGGTACCGTGCACCAGCATATGCGTAAAATGTTCAATCGGTGTTTTATTCTGGTCAATGGCTTCCTGTAGAACGACAGGAATACAAATCACCAGGTCACCGATCGGTAGTGCATCCAGCATTGCCAACACTTCTTCTGGCACATCGCTCGGAAAAGACAACACATTGGTCGGTTTGTCTTTTTGACGATACTCCAGATTCAGCTTATGGCTTTCGTCATTGTCTACACAGGCAATCCCGATTTCACAGTCTTGATCGACATCGATAAAACGTAGTGTAGTTTCAATAACTTTTTTAATATAAGCGCGTTTCAGTACCAGTTCAGGTGACTGAAAATCTTGTTGCAGGGATAGGTTAAGTTTCAAAATGAATCCTTAAAATATCTTAGTCCTGAGCATCGGCAGCGGCATCATTTTCAGCAATCAATGCCTCCTGACGCGCTTTACGTTCTGCCCGTGCTTCAGCACTAAGACGGTGTTGTTCAGAGTCCCAACCTTCGTAGGCTTCAACAATTTTTTGAACCAATTGATGACGCACCACATCGCGAGAGTGGAAGCGAGTAATGTGGATTTCAGGAATTTTTTCAATCACACGTAAGGCATGTGAAAGCCCCGACTGTTGACCGCGTGGCAAGTCGACCTGCGTGATGTCGCCAGTAATGACCGCACGTGAACCAAAGCCCAAACGGGTCAGGAACATTTTCATCTGTTCTGGCGTTGTGTTTTGCGCTTCATCTAAAATGACGAAAGAATGGTTGAGAGTACGGCCACGCATATAGGCGAGCGGGGCAACCTCAATAATCTGGCGTTCAATCAGTTTGGCGACTTTTTCAAAACCCAGCATTTCATATAGGGCATCGTAAAGCGGGCGCAAATAAGGATCGATTTTCTGGCTTAAATCCCCTGGTAAGAAACCGAGTTTTTCACCGGCTTCCACCGCAGGACGAACCAGCAGGATACGCTGGATTTCGTTGCGTTCCAGCATATCTACCGCAGCGGCCACGGCAAGATAGGTTTTACCTGTACCTGCAGGACCAATACCAAAAGAAATGTCGCTTTGCAAAATACGCTGTACATAACGCTTTTGATTGGCACCGCGCGGATTGATACGGCCTTTGCGGGTTTGCAACCAGACGGCATCTAGGCCGGTATGTTCATTGTCGGAAAAGTCTTCCTGCAATTCACGGTCGGTCTGACTGCCCTGAATGATCAGATGCAAGGTGTCCGCACTGACCTGCTGGCTAACTTCAGTTTCTTCATGTAGACGCATCAAGAGGCTTTCGGCTCTCTCTACTGCATCAATTTCACCATCGATGTAAAAAGCATCACCTCGATGGGAAATTTTGACGTCTAAACGTTGTTCGATTTGTTTCAAATGACCGTTGTAAGCACCCAGCATGCCTTTTAAACGCTCCATTGAAATACCAGGAAAAGTTACTGTACGTCGGATCGCTGCAGTCAAGAGAATTCCTTATAAAATGGTCTGGCTGATCACCTTACATTACGCCACGTCAGGCTCAAGATTCAAGAGTTCACCGTAAACAAAATTTAAAGTTTTAATTTCGGTAATCTCGATCTCTGCAAAACGCCCAACCCATGCAGCATCACCAATAAAAGAAACCAGACGGGTATTGTCCGCCGTACCAATCAACAGGTTCGGATCTTTGTCAGAAACCTTTTCAATCAGAACACGCTGGATGGTACCCAGCATTGCATCGGTTTTATCAATGCTTGAACGTTTAATCCATTGCTGAACTTTGGCCAGACGTTCTTTTTTGACATCTTCAGGGGTGTTGTCTTCAAGTTCTGACGCTGGTGTCCCCGGACGTTTTGAATAAATGAAGCTGTAAGAATGGTCAAAATCCAAATCCTGGATGAATTGATAGGTTTCTTCAAAGTTCTCATCGGTTTCACCCGGGAAGCCAATAATAAAGTCAGAAGATAAATGCATATCCGGACGGACGGTACGTAACTTTTTAATTTTTTCGATATACACATCGATGGTGTGGTTACGCTTCATCGCTTTCAGTACATCGTTGGAACCGCTTTGTACCGGCAGGTGCAGGTGCGAAACCATTTGTGGCAAGTCACGGTAGCACTGAATCAGGTCATCATTGAATTCAAGCGGATGTGAAGTGGTATAACGTAAACGGCCAATCCCCGGGATTTCAGCAACCAGACGAAGTAAATCTGCAAAAGTACAGATATTGCCTTCAAAGGTTTCACCGCGGTAACCATTCACGTTCTGTCCTAATAGGCTGATTTCACGTACGCCTTTTTCCGCCAGACCGGCAATTTCCGCCAGCACGTCATCTAAAGGACGCGATACTTCTTCACCGCGGGTATAAGGGACTACGCAGAAAGAACAGTATTTTGAACAGCCTTCCATAATCGAAACAAAGGCTTTGTAACCTTCAACGCGCGGTTCAGGCAAGAAGTCGAATTTTTCGATGTCCGGGAAAGAAATATCCACCAGCTTGATTTTTTCTTTCTTGGGCTTTTCGATTTGATCGTTATGTTGATCGAGCATTTGCGGCAAACGGTGCAAGGTTTGCGGACCAAAGACCATATCGACATAAGGCGCACGCTTTTGAATGTTGTCGCCTTCCTGAGAGGCCACACAACCACCCACTCCAATCACCAGATCAGGATTTTTTTCTTTCAGCTTGCGCCAGCGACCCAGTTCGGAAAACACTTTTTCCTGGGCTTTTTCACGAATGGAGCAGGTATTCATCAGTAGAATATCGGCATCATTTGGGTCAGTTGTAAGTACATAACCGTGTGAGTCGCCCAGCAGGTCTGCCATACGATGACTGTCATACTCATTCATCTGACACCCTTGCGTTTCGATATACAGTTTTTTCACTGAACCGTCGGCTGGGGTGTGCTGTGGCTGGGTAACAGTGTTTTCTGAAGCAGCTTGGGCACTATTTGGAATGAAGGTTTGAACCGTCATGTAGGCTCCTAAAGGATAAATCGGTGAAACCGCAATTCAACGCTGACCGCCTAAACGAGCCATATTTCCTTTTATTTCAATACCTAATTGTATTGATGGAAAAAAGAGGCGAGTGGTCATCTTGAAAAATTGCAATTCGAATACAAGAAAGGCGAATATTTTAGCAGGAATCGAAGCCAAACTTATAGATATAAATAAAGCGCCAAGAATATTGATTTGTGAAGTAAAAATGATTGAAAATTAATATTGTCTAATCATAAGGTTACATAACAGAACAGTAGAGTAGTTTAATAATAATTAAACTATTCAAAAATGATTAGGTGCGACCAAGGCAATACTAAATGACAGAAGGCGGGTATATGTTTCATCGGGTAATCAATAAAAATTATTATAAAATGCTTGCTTTGGCTTTAGCATCAACCGGTTTCGTTTCTATTTCCCATGCAGCTGATGAACAGTTTAATGATGCTTTGCGTGCTGCCAATTCTGCAAATTTAGGTTTATTACAACAATATCAGGCATCGATGCAAAACGATGTGCTGGGCTATTATCCGGAATACTGGTTATTGAATAGCAATCTGGCGAATCAGCCTGCCAGCCAGATTATCAATTTTGCGCAGCGTTATCCGCAATCGGCCATGGCGGAAAAACTGGCGGCCGATTATGTCGAAGAAAAAGTCAAGCAGGCAGATTTTGCGACTGCACAGCCCATTTTGCAGTATGTGACCAATCCGGATCAGGCTGAAAGCTGTGCGGTTGCACAGGTTCGCGCCAAATCGGGCGATCCCCTGGTTTTTGCTGAATATAAAGATGTCTGGCTTGCCACAAACTCACAACCTGAATCCTGTACCGGTTTGGGACGCATGATGCTGTCGAGCCCTCTGATGACTGAACAGGACAGACAGCAGCGTTTGTGGGGACAGCTTCGCGCAGGTCAGTCGGGCCTGGCTTTGGCAACGGCACAAAGTCTGGGTGTGAACCTGTCACTTGCACAGCTCAATCAAATTCAGGCCAATCCTTTAAATTATTTATGGTCTGCGCCCAAAGCCTCTGCGGCCGATCAGGCTTATTTGATTTATGCCCTGGGACGTCTGGCGGATAGTGATTTAAATACCGCAATGGCTTCCGTCAAAAATGCAGCAGAAGGGGCACCGCTACAAGTACAAAAAGCGCTCTATCGTACTGTGGGCTATATCGGCGGCACCACAGTCATGAAAAACAACTTTAACCGTGAAGTGCTGAATTATCTGGATGCCAGTTACGGTTTGCCCTTTAGTGCCGAGGAAGCGGAAATTTATGCCCGTCAAGCCATTCGTTTCAGTAGCTGGGAAAGCCTGATTCGGGCCATTGATGCGATGGGCGTAACCCAAAAACAGGAAGACCGCTGGCAGTACTGGTTGGCACGGGCTTCAGAGCAGCGTGGCGATGCGAACTCTAAACGTGTAGCACAAGAAATTTTCAAAAAATTGGCACAGGGAGATGATTACCATAATCTTCTGGCCAGGGATAGGTTGGGACAGAGTTACAATAGTATTCCCAGTAATGTTCAACCTTCCAATAGTGATGTGCAGCGTTTAAGCCAAAATATTCATTTCAACCGTGCTTTTGCTTTACGCCGTGTCAATGCACCAGATAGTTACGTGAATCGTGAATGGAACTGGGCGGTGCGTCAGGCCTATTTAAAACATGATGATGGCCTGCTGCTGGCCGCTGCAAAACGTGCGACGGATATCGGCTGGTATGATCGGGCAATTTACGCTGCTGACCGTACTGAATCCAAGCACAACTATGCTTATCGTTATGCCATGCCGCATCAAAGTTATGTGGTCAGCCATAGCCGCAATGCCGGAATCGATCCTGCATGGGCGTATGGTTTGATGCGTCAGGAAAGCCGTTTTGTTTCACAGGCACGTTCACATGTCGGTGCAGGCGGTCTGATGCAAATTATGCCGGATACGGCGAAACTGGTGGCCCGACAAATGGGTGAAACCTATAACCCGGCAGCTTTAACCGACATGAATACCAATATACGTTATGGCACTTTTTATTTGTCGATGATCCAGAGTCAGCTCAGCAATAGTCCTGTGCTGGCAACGGCTGGCTACAATGCAGGTCCAAACCGGGCGCGTCGCTGGCAACCGGAGACTCAGCCGATTGCGGCTGACCAATATACCGAATCCATTCCTTTAACCGAAACACGTGATTATGTAAAACATGTCATGACCAACGCCACCCATTATGGAGTATTGCTGGGACAAGGAGCGCAATCACTTGAAAAACGGATGAATATCATTCCATTTAAAAATAATCCATAAACTTTAATTTTATTGATAGGTCTGACTTGTTGATGATATTTTTTGGGCAAACTTCAGTTTTACTCAGATGGGCGCTGTTCGGGGTGAGCGGTGCTGGACTAGGGCTGTTTGCACCTCAAATTTTTGCTGCACCTTTGCAAGGGTATGTCATGGTGGTACAAATGACCCCTGCGGTATGCATGTTTGATGCCCAGAAATCAAAACAGCGAAAATGTCTGGAAGGCTATTCGCTGAATATTTCCGGTTTGTATCCGGAAACTTCAGAAACCGAGTGTAAGACTACCTCTACTGCGACTTTATCTCCCTTGCAGGCAAAAGTCGTAGCACGTGTCATGCCCGATGAAAATGCCCGCATGCAACTCTGGCGGGGAATCGGTGGTTGTGTACAGATGAACTCAAGTCAATATTTCCGTACCATGATTAATTATGCCGAGCGTCTCAAAATACCGAAGGAATTAACCAGTCCTGAAACGCGAGCCATGCATCAGACCAATCTCCGGCTGCAGTTTTTGCGCTTGAATCCAAATTTGCCTGCCAATGCCATTAAATTTAGCTGTGCCACTTCCCAGGGAAATGCCATCCTGACCGAAGTGAAACTTTGCTACAAAAATAATGGACAGTACAAGCGCTGTTCAGTAGAAGTGGAGAACACTTGTCCAAATATATTTACTATAAAAGGTTCTTACTAAGCTTTTTTATATATTTTATTTATATTTCCTATCATACTTTTGTTGAAATCCATTCTCTTTTAAATGCATCTGTCAAAGTATTGGAGTACAATCTTTGCCGTTTATGATTATTAAGATTAAATAGAACAGCTATTTAATTATTATGACGATCCTCTCAATTGGAGATAATTACATGAAGCAACCTGTTCGCGTTGCCGTTACTGGCGCTGCTGGTCAAATTGGTTACAGCCTATTATTCCGTATCGCTAGCGGTGAGATGTTGGGTAAAGACCAACCAGTTATTCTTCAATTATTAGAAGTTCCTTTTGAGAAAGCTCAAGCTGCGCTTAAAGGCGTAATGATGGAACTTGACGACTGTGCTTTCCCATTATTGGCTGGCATGATCGGTACTGATGATCCTAAAGTTGCATTCAAAGATGCTGACTACGCTCTTCTAGTTGGTTCACGTCCACGTGGTCCAGGTATGGAACGTGCTGACCTTCTTAAAGTGAACGGTGAGATCTTCATCGGTCAAGGTCAAGCATTAAACGAAGTTGCTAGCCGTGACGTTAAAGTACTTGTTGTAGGTAACCCTGCGAACACTAACGCTTACATCGCAATGAAATCTGCTCCAGATCTTCCTGCGAAAAACTTCACAGCAATGTTACGTCTTGACCACAACCGTGCGTTGACTCAACTTGCTCAAAAAGCTGGCGTTGCAGTTTCTGACATCAAAACTATGACTGTTTGGGGTAACCACTCTCCAACAATGTACGCTGACTACCGTTTTGCAACTGTTAACGGCGAAAGCTTAAAAGACAAAATCAACGATGCTGCTTGGAACAAAGACGTATTCCTTCCAACTGTTGGTAAACGTGGTGCTGCGATCATCGAAGCGCGTGGTTTGTCTTCTGCTGCTTCTGCTGCAAACGCTGCAATTGACCATATGCGTGATTGGGCGCTTGGCACAAACGGCGAATGGGTAACTATGGGTATTCCTTCTGACGGTTCTTACGGTATCCCTGAAGGCGTAATGTTCGGTTTCCCTGTAACTTGTGAAAATGGCGAATACAAGATCGTTCAAGGTCTTGAAATCGACGAATTCAGCCGTGAGCGTATCAACTTCACTCTTAACGAGCTAGAAGAAGAACGTGCAGCAATTGCTGACATGGTTAAATAATTTAATCGTTTAGATTAAATTGAAGAAGCACTCCTTTCGGGGTGCTTTTTTTATGCCTGAAATTTTGTTTTTGAACAAAAAATAACATGCTGTGATGCAGTGACAACTGAATTTTTTTTGGCTTGCGTCTAATTTAAAAGCGAACAATAAAGATTTAAGGAGAATGAGATGTTTGACCAGCAACCCACATTGGAGCTTTTATTTGAGCAGTTGGGACTTGATTCGAGCCAAGAGGCGATAGACAAGTTTATAGAAAGCCATCAATTGACGATGGATATACCTTTGCATCACGCTCCGTTCTGGACCCAGGCACAGCATGATTTTCTGATCAGCCATTGGAAAAAAGATGATGAATGGGCCATGGTGGTGGATATCTTAAATGAGCAATTGCATACCGAAGACCGGCTTTCAACGTCAACGCATCATTGAACACAAATTGAAACAACAAACCTAGTTTTATCACTAGGTTTTTTTATGAATATCTTATAAGTTAATTGAATAATAAATGACAGTTTGGTTGATAAGGAGTGTGCCATGCTCATGAATAATAACCCATCCTTTAAAATGTTATTTGAACAACTTGGACTTGCGTCTAGTCCTGCGGCTATTGAGCTTTTTATTCGTACCCATCAATTACCCGCACATCAAAATTTGCATGATGCTCCCTTCTGGAATAAATCCCAGCGTGAGTTTTTAATTCGCTATTTGGTGGAAGACGCAGATGAATGGGTCATGTTGATTGATGAATTGAACCAGCAATTACATATGAATGCGACCAAACTGCAACCAGCCTGATTTTTTGTAAACCGGTAAAATTTAAAACCTGCTGAAAAGAAGGAATTTTTAAGCAGATCAAACGATAAAAACGCCTTATTGAAGGCGTTTTTATCGTTTGATCTGCAATTAATGAACTTTACTTTTGACTAAATGCACAAACCAGTCGTGTTCACGGAAGGGATGAAAGGCTGGATGCTCTTGTACCAGAATCAAGTCAAAATCGGCAGTTTTACTGTATTTGGTGAGCCAATGTCGCGTTAAGGCAGTTTCACTTTTAGCTGCAGAAGCATAAGCTAGGAAGAAATAAATATCACCATACTGGTCATGAATGAGCGGTTTTAAGATTTGCTGGGTAATCAAGGCAAATCTTTGTTCCTTGGTGATTTCGAAATACAGCATATAGGCTTTGGCTAAATGCATGGATAAGTTCATATATAAACTTAACGGCATTTCTTCAAATTCAATACGGCTCTGTTCAAGCAGAACTACGGCCTCTTGCAGAAAATGAAGCTGTTCCTGACGTACGATACTGAAGGTAACCAGTTGCATGCGTAACTCAGCACGTTCCAAGGCAAGTTTTGGCGTATTTCCTTGTAAATACAGCTGATCGGTTTCGCCAATACGTTGAATAATCTGTTTGGTGTTTTCCCGCATCGGTTACATCCTCATCTGTCAATGATTGCTATATGAGGATGTTTTTCCAGATTTAAAGCATCCTTCATTGTGAATTACCAAATGGAATTGCCGCTACGTAACCATGCGGTAATGGATAGGCGTTGATGTTTGGCTTTCAGTACTTCGTGCAATAAATCACTTTGGAATAGGGCAATCCGGTTTGGTTTTGGCGGGATAATGTGCCACTGATCATTCTTATCCTGCAAACGCAATTCACCGCCCCAATCCTCTTGCCAGTCTTCATGCAGGTAATAGACTGCTGAAATCATGCGGTCATTTTTTTGTTGTGGATTGTCGCGGTGTAAGGCATAAAACTCGCCGGCGTTATAACAGGCAAAATGGGCTTCTACTTCACGGATGCCAAGAAAAAAGGCTTGGTTTAGTTGTTCACCCAAGCTTTCTAGCGTTTTAACGTGCTGTTGAGCTTTTTCTAAATCATCATTAATCCATAAAATGTGATCGCTACGAATTTTGCTGATGACCCCATTTTGAATGGCGGCTTCTCTAAACTGATTCAGATGAGAAGTGCATTCTTCAACCAAGGCATGAATATATTCTTGAGGATAAACATCATCAATAATACTGAAGCCTTGCTGATCTAAATCTTCAATTATTTGATCAACATGGCATGACTTTGGGAAGTGAATTGCATCCATAAAGATATACTCAATAAACAGGATAGAAAAACGCTGGCGTATTCTAGAGCAAGATATCCTGCGGAACGAAACATTTTTTCATGCTAAAATATCGGTTGATATCAGGAATTAAAGAAACATGAATTACCGTCACCATTTCCATGCAGGCAACTTTGCCGATGTCATGAAGCATGTGTTATTGCTGCAACTTTTAACACGTTTAAATGCCAAAGATAAACCTTATCGCTATATCGATACGCATGGTGGGGCAGGTAAATACGATTTATCGACGTCTGCAGCACAGAAATCAGGTGAGTTTTTAAATGGTATCCACCGTTTAATCAAGCTGGACGATTCCATTACCCGCAATGCACCTGAAGGCGTAAAGCAGTATCTTAAAATTGTTCAGGATATGCGTGAAGTTTCAGGTAAAGGGGCTTATCCGGGCTCACCCTGGTTTGCTTTGGAAGGCATGCGTGAAATAGACAAAGCTACCATTTTTGAAATGCAGCCTGAGGTTTTCCAGCAGCTGCGTTTTAATATTCGTGACCGCCGAGCTGGCCTGCATGAACGTGATGCTTATGAAGGCTTGCTTGGAGTGATTCCGCCTAAAGAAAAACGTGGACTGGTCATGATTGATCCGCCTTACGAATTGGAACGTAAAGATTTTCCACAATTGGTAGAATTACTGGCTGCTGCCTATAAAAAATGGCCTACGGGTATCTTTGCTGTCTGGTATCCAATTAAAGATCGCGCCATGATTGAACGTTTTGAAAAGAAAATGATCAAAACGGGTATTCGCCGTCAATTGGTGTGTGAAGTTTGTGTCTGGCCAGATGATACGCCTGTGGGCCTAAATGGTTGTGGTTTACTTGTGATTAATCCACCATGGAAGTTTTCTGAAGATGCAGATGAAGCTTTACAATGGTTGTTCCCGCATTTGCGTATGAGTGAAAATGGTGGACATGCCGCTGTACGCTGGTTGGTTGGTGAATAAGAGATACGTTTCAAAAGATACGGTTACAGTTAGGATCGGCAAAAGAATGACAAGTATAAACAAACCTGAAAGTGAATCTTCTACACGTGATGAGCATGGTTTTGATGGCATCACCTTTGAAGTGGAAGAAGAAGAGCATACCCAAGAGGGACAAAAGGTGAAACGTCGTGGCATCTATCTGTGGCCGAATCTGATTACAACGGCAGCTTTGCTATCTGGCTTTTACTCCATTATTGCCAGCATGAATGGGGATTTTACTCAAGCCATTTATGCCATTTTTCTGGCCGCACTATTTGATGGGCTGGATGGCCGGGTAGCGCGTGCGATTGGTGCCCAAAGCCCGTTTGGCGAGCAGTTCGACTCCTTGTCGGACTTGCTTGCTTTCGGCGTGGCACCGGCTATTTTAATGTATAGCTGGTGTTTACATGATTTAGGACGCATTGGATTGGCGGCCTGTTTTGTGTATACCGCCTGTGCAGCGTTTCGTCTGGCACGCTTCAATGTGCAAATTGGTGTGGTGGATAAACGCTATTTTATTGGTGTCGCCAGCCCGTTAGCTGCGGTGATCATTATTACCCTGGTTTGGGTAGCCCAGGATTTTCCGCAAATTTTTGATGTACGCGAATTGGGTATTCAGATCTTTAATGCGATCGCGATCATTGCTGTGGGCTTGCTGATGATTTCCAATATTAAATACTATTCATTTAAAACCTTTGATCGCAAACGCGTCCCATTTTTCGTGTTGCCGATCGCGGTATTCATCTTTTCCGCAATTACTTATAATATCCCGGTAGGGATTCTGGTGATTTCCATTATTTATGCACTGTCTGGTTTTGTGACCACTTTCCTTGCGAGAAAAAATACCGCCATATAAAAATGAGAACACTAGACTGAAAATAAAAAGGAGCAAGATATGCAGTTGTTTCAAGATTTATTGGATCGCTCCAAACAACTCAATCAGGCTCCACTTCAGTCGGGTTTAGCCTATCATGCGCAAAAAGGCCGTTATAAAATCATTCATCAGGGATTGATGATTCCTAATCTACCTGCACCTTTGCATTACCTTAACTTTGTCAGTCTGATCGGTCAGCCAAATGCAGCAATGCTGCGTAATGAAAGCGCTATTCACACCACAGCTTTAGATACTGCAACCACGATTGCCAGCATTAGTCCGCATATGGTGGGGCAATTGAATTCTTACTCGGTGGGTAAAGACTGCCGTTTTACCAAAGGACACTTTCAGTTCTCGGACCGGGAAACAGTTACGGGTAGTTTTCCGCATTTTCGAATACAGCGTAAAGATAAAGAGCTGAGTTTTGATTTATCAATTCGCACCAGCAATATTATTTCCTATTTTGCCCGGTTGCGTATGGGGCTTGCAGATCACTGGTCTTTACTGTGTCAATGTGAAGGGCAGGTAACGTATAAGGAACAAAAATTTGAAATTCAGCAGATGGGCAGTTTTGAATATGCACGCTGCATTAATTTTTCCTATTTGCCTTTGGCATTTTTCACTTATCAAGTCATTAACCTGGAAAATCAGCGTCAGTTGCTTTTGGCGCAAATTCGCGATCCTTTAAATGGGATTTTGCAATCACGGCTCTATTTAAGAGATGCAAAAACCGGAAAGGCACAAATGTTTGACCACAATGTTCGCTTTAAGGTACATCGGGTTTATCCCAAAGTAAAAACTCCGAACGGGCAAAGCATGTATTTACCGCGTGAGTTTGAGTGGAGTTATGAAGGCAAAGATGGCACCTGTATTTCCGTACAGGCACAAAGCCGTGGAGATTTTAAATTTGGTCTGGCAGCAGGCTATGTGGGCAGTTTTAAATATCAAATCTGCATTAATCATCATGAAGAAACAGGGGAAAGTGGCTATTGTGAATATATCGATTGCCGTTCATTGACCTGGCAAGAAAAAAATAAACAAGAAAAAATGAGAGATGAGTTAGCCAATCCTGTCCCTTTTGCATGCAAAAAATAATAAAAAGCACCTGTTTTGTAGAATAAATAAACAGTCGAGATGTTTTTGCTGAATTATTTGAAAAAGGGTGTTGCAAGCCCCTTAAAATACTGTAGAATGCACATCCATCGGCGGTGATGAAGATTAAAACTTCTGATAAAACAGCAACTTAGCACGAAGTGTTAAGATTGGGTTTTAGAAAGAAAGTTTAAAATAATTTGAATTACTGATTGACACTGAGAATATCTAGTGTAATATAGCCGACCTAGCTTGCTGGTGACGAACCAGTAAGAAGATCATTAAGAGATTATGAAGAACAACTTGTGTGGATTTTTACTGGTTGATTGATCGAAATTATTTTCATTGATTGA
>NZ_JACHVD010000028.1:0-17202 GCF_025377055.1 Acinetobacter sp. T_3_1
GTATAAATCTGATATCTTTCTTCTTGGGTAAGATGAGTGTAGTTCATGATGCAACTTTGACTTTGGTCGGTCGGAAGCAAAATGCTAGCTCATCTTGCTTCCTTCCAATAATTTAATCTCTGTTGCACTTCATTTGAGAATCTAAGTAAATAAAAAAATCGGCTTGAATGCCGCTATTCTGGACCTATAATGTTTGGGGATATTAGACTTCTTTCATAAATCATTTTAGAAACTACAAATTGTTCCTAAAGCCAAATTGAAAATAGATTTAAGCTGATATTCGATTCATGAGTGTGGCATGGATGCCACACGTTTCCCATCACGACAAGGATGTCGTGTATGGGGAATAAAGACTTTTGCCTACTTTTGGTCTGTCAAAAGTAGGGTTCAGCCTACACAAAGTTACTTGAACTTTTAAAGAAAAGACAAGGCTGTGAAAAAAAATTGAATTTAAATATCAAATGTTTAAATATAAAATGTCATCATATTGATTTGGTGCTGAAATAAAGTTCAAATTATGGGACAGTAGAGTGGCAATCAACTTGCATTTTAAAAATAACAATAAGACGAGGTTCGCAAATGACTGAAAGCAATACAGTGAAACTGCATCGCATATTTACCGCCCCACCGGAACGGGTGTTTAAAGCATTTATTGACCCGGATGCTCTGGTCAAGTGGATGGCACCCCATGGTTTTACGGCTAAAGTTCATCATCTGGATGCCAAAGTCGGTGGGACCTATAAAATGTCGTTTAGCAATTTTTCTACCGGTTCTAGCCATTCCTTTGGTGGTACCTATCATGAAATTATACCCAACCAATTGTTGCGCTATAGTGACCAGTTCGATGATCCCAATTTGCCCGGAAACATTGAAGTAATCATTCAATTCAAAGCAGTGTCCGTGGGAACCGAAGTGCATATTACCCAATCAGGCATTCCTGAGGTTATTCCAGTGGAAGCCTGTTATTTGGGATGGCAGGAGTCATTGCAACTGCTCACTTTACTGGTTACTCCTGAAATTCCAGATCAATAGCTGCTGTGTGATGAACATTCAAATTAAACGTGCTTATGCAGAAGTTCTGGCTTCAGACGGCAAACGGATTCTGGTTGACCGGCTGTGGCCTAGAGGCATTACAAAGGCAGATGCCAAAATTGATTGGTGGCCTAAAGAAATCACGCCATCGACTGAGCTGCGAAAATGGTATGCGCATGACCCCGAACATTGGGACGAATTCCAGCAACGTTACAGGGCTGAACTGCGCTTACAAACAGAGGTGTTGCAGCAAATCAGAGAGATGGCCAAACAAGAAAAAGTCAGCCTCATCACTGCGGCTAAAAGTGAAAACCATAATCATGTAATTGTACTTAAACAGGTTTTGGAAGAAAGCTGAAAGCATCTGCTGAGCATGTTTATTCCATAATATAAATAAGGTTTTAGCAAAAGATTGCTTTATAAAATGTTATAATAAAGTTTTTGAGGTTTTTTATGTCTTTGCCAAATTGCCCCAAATGTAACTCAGAATATGCTTATGAAGATGGCGATTTGCTGATTTGCCCAGAATGCGCTCATGAATGGAAAGAAGGCGAAAGCAGTACTGAACAGGCTACAATTATTAAAGATGCAAATGGCAATGTGCTTGCTGATGGCGATACGGTTACCCTGATTAAAGATCTGAAAATCAAAGGTTCTTCATCGGTAATTAAAGTGGGAACCAAGGCGAAGAACATTCGTTTATTACCGGACTCAAGCGATGGTCATGATCTGGACTGTAAAGTGGATGGCTTTGGTGCCATGAAATTAAAATCTGAATTTGTGAAAAAAGCTTAATTCACGACATTAAAACCCAAAAAGCTCTGGCGATATGCCGGAGCTTTTTTTTATGAAGTCGTGACTGCATGAATTATCGTACTATTGGTTTTTATCAGAAGCATTGTGGCTTAAACATTGACAGAGCCATTTTATGATTAAAGCACCAGCATGCTATAACCTTAGTCATTCATGTTAAAGAGTTCTTGTTATGCCGCATATCCATCTTGAATATTCCGACAATGTAGAAAACTTTCAATCCAAACCGCTCTTGCTTGCCTTAAACCAGGCCCTGGTCGAGGGAGCTTATGTCGGTGCTGCGAATGATCTCAAAAGCCGTGCCATTTGCCAGCATGATTATGTCATTGGTTTGGGAGATGTTTCACAAGCCTATGTGCATGCCAAAGTTTCTTTATTGACTGGACGTAGTCTGGAGTTACAACAGCAAATTGCTCAAGTGATTCTGCACACCCTTGAACAGCACATTCCTGCACAAAGCCAAGTCAGTGTACAGATTTGTGTGGAAATACTGGAAATGCAGAAAGCTACTTACGCTAAAAAAATTGTTTAAGGGAGGGCAGGGTGTTAATCAAAAGCTGGGGAGAGAATAGACCGGCAATTTAGTAGACTTCTTTTATAAATTTCCTTTATTTCTCCCAAGGGGAAAAAAATAAAAAGGGTGTGAATAATTATGAAAGAAGTCTACTCTCTTGCTTGCAGTTCATGGAACGATGGCTATCAACAGTGTCTGGATCAAAATAGCGCAATGTATTCATTTAAGGCGATAAATCATAATAATCTAGATTTAAATTATGATCATAAAATGTGCTTTCTTTGAAATAAAAAGTCATTTATATTTAATACAAATAGCATATTATTTAAACAATATAAATTCTATTCTTTTATAACTCTTACAATAACAAGGGGTATTTTATATGGCAGGATGGTATGAAGTCAGTCAGGCGAGCGATGGGCAATATCGCTTTGTTTTGAAAGCGGGCAATGGGGAAGTGATTCTGACCAGCGAATTGTACAAGACCAAAGCTTCTGCACAAAATGGCATTGAATCAGTGCAGAAAAATAGCCCTGAAGATGGTCGTTATGAGCGTCTGGAAGCAAAAAATGGCAAACCCTATTTCAATTTAAAAGCAGCAAATTATCAAGTTATTGGCACCAGCCAATTTTACTCAAGCGAGCAGTCACGTGAGAAAGGGATTGAATCGGTGAAAAATAATGGTTCGAGTACCACCATTAAAGACCTGATTGCTTAATTCTGATTGTTTAAATCAGGTCAATGTTTAATTAAAGCATGTATGTATACATGCTTTATTTTTTGAATATAAAAAGTAAAAAAACCAAGATCAAACCCGAATAGCGGACTGATCATCAGGGTTTTATGCAGGTTCGTATGCAGATGATTATGCAGCAGATGGATTTTTAAAACCGTTTCGGAATTTTCTGACCATTCGGCACCGGGGATTCCGCTTTTTTCAGCACGCCAAACAGCCAGGTTTCGGCATGGTTGACCGCCTGTTTTAAGTCATCACCTTGTGCTAAACGGCCGGCAATAAAGCTGGCCAGCGAACAGCCTGAACCGTGATATTGACCTTCAAGGCGAGGACACCGGGTTTCAGACACCAGTTCACCCTCTACGTATAGCACATTGCGGATATAGTCAGGGGTATCCTCGTGTCCACCTTTCACTAAAATGGCTTTGGCACCCATGGCAAAAAGTTTTGCTACAGCCTGGTCGATATCTTCCACGCCAGTTAAGGCTCGGAGTTCAACGGTGTTCGGGGTCAGCACAGTAGCCAACGGAATCAGCTCCACAAATGCTTTCACCAGTGTGGCTTGATCGCCCAGTGAACCGCCGCTATTGGCCACCAGAACTGGATCGAGCACATATAAATATTCAGGATGTTCACGTAAAAATTCAGCCAAAGCGGCAATATTGTCTGTGGTGCCTAACATACCGGATTTCACACATTTAATCGGTAAATCACTGACCACGGCATGCGCTTGGGCCAGCAATAATTCTTTGGAGGTCGCTTCAAAACCAAACACCTGCTGCGAGTTTTGAATGGTCAGCGCAGTACAGGCAATTGCTGCATGTGCACCACTTTGGCCAATCGCTTCAATATCTGCCTGCAAGCCAGCGCCACCCGATGGGTCTAAACCAGAAAAGCAAAGTACAGTAGGGCGCACAATGATGTCCTTAAATCACAAAATTTGCGTTAGTATAGGCAACTTTGAGCCAAGTCTCGATAGTATTTGTGAAGTAAAAATTTAAGTTGAAGGGTCGGTTGGTGATTAAGAATATTTTGATTGATTTAGACGGAACATTAACTGATCCCAAAGTGGGGATTACCACTTCGGCACGTTATGGTCTGGCTAAAGTGGGCCATCCAATTGCCGATGAGGTCAACATCGACTGGATTATTGGTCCACCTTTGCAGGCCTCTTTGGCGAAAATTTTAAATGTGCCGGTAGATGATGTTCTGGCTGAGCAGGCCTTGATGGGCTATCGGGAACGCTTTGCTGTGACCGGCTTATATGAAAACCATGTTTTTGAAGATGTGGCTGCAACTTTGCAAACCTTGCAGCAAAAGGACTTCCGTTTGTATTTGGCTACGGCAAAACCTCAAATCTATGCCAAGCAGATTTTAGAACATTTTGATCTGCTGCAATATTTTAATTATGCCTATGGCAGTGAGCTGAATGGTGAGCGTACCAACAAGGGCGAGTTGATTGCCTATATTCTTGAAAAGGAAAAGTTAAATCCGGCTGAATGTGTGATGGTGGGTGACCGTGAGCACGATATTTTTGGTGCCCGCAGCAATGGGATAGACACCATCGCAGTCGAGTATGGTTATGGCTCTGATCAAGAGTTGACAGCAGCTGCACCTAAAGCGCGGATTAAAACCTTTGCTGAATTACTTCAATTTGTTTAACTCAACATGAGTACGCAACTTCCTCGGTATTTACCCTGAATCAAGCTTTGGGGACTATTAACGCAGATCCAGATAAAAACTTTCCTTCACTTCTTCCATGACAATGTAACTGTGTGAGGAAGCGGAGGAGGGAAGTTTTTTAAGTAAGTCGCCGAGCAGACGTCGATAGGCACTCATTTCCTTTAAGCGCGCTTTCACCAGATAATCAAATTCGCCTGAAATCAGGTGACATTCCAGAACCTCAGGAATTTCCACCAAATCACGTGCCACCTGATCAAACACATCGCCCGATTTTGCAGATAGTTTAATTTCTAAAAATACTAACAGGTTGCGATCGACCAGTTGCGGATTCAGCCGCGCATAATAGCCCATGATGATGCCATCGCGTTCCAGACGTTTGACCCGCTCCGAACAGGGGGTGGTAGACAGGTTGACCCGAGATGCCAATTCACTAATCGCAATCCGCCCATCGCGCTGCAAAATATCCAGAATCTGCTGATCTATACGGTCTAATTTGCGCATTATGATTTTCCTTTTTTTAGAATTTTTTCGCGACAAAACTATAAAATTAGCTAGATTATAGTGCTTAAAACAGTGAAAAAAACTATCAATCAAAAAATATACTAGTGAAATAAACTAGTATGCGTTAGGGATAAGCAATGCGTGTAATTGTCTTGGGTAGTGGTGTCATCGGGGTTGCCAGTGCGTATTACCTCGCACAACAGGGAGCAACCGTTACTGTCTTGGACCGTCAGTCTGGTCCTGCTGAAGAAACCAGTTTTGCCAATGCAGGTCAAGTTTCGCCGGGTTATTCAACGCCGTGGGCAGCACCCGGTATTCCATTTAAAGCAGTCAAGTGGATGTTCCAGCATCATGCACCGCTTGCCATCAATATGGATGGCAGCATGTGGCAATTACAGTGGATGGCGCAGATGCTCAAGAACTGCAATCCGCACAGCTATGCCATTAATAAAGAGCGCATGACCCGGGTGGCAGAGTATAGCCGTGACTGTCTCAGAGAGCTGCGTAAAGAAACCGGCATTCACTATGAAAACCGTTCTAAAGGTACCTTGCAAGTTTTTCGTAATGAAGCGCAACTGGACATGGTGCAACGTGACATTCAGGTGCTAAAAGAATGTGGCGTGGAGCATGAACTTTTGCTCAAAGATGATCTGGCCAAAGTGGAACCTGCTTTGGAATTTGCCAAAGATAAACTGGTCGGTGGCCTGCATTTACCGAATGATGAAACTGGCGACTGCTACCTATTTACCAATGCGCTTGCAAACTTGGCCAAAGAGCTGGGTGTAGAATTTAAATTTAACCAAAACGTTGAAAAACTGGTGCTTGAGGGAGATGACATCAAGGGTGTGCTGGTAAATGGCCAAGTCCTCACAGCAGACCGTTATGTTCTGGCATTTGGCAGTTATTCACGTGACTTCTTAAAACCACTGCACCTGAATTTGCCGGTTTATCCGGTGAAAGGCTATTCACTCACCATTCCAATTGTAGATCCAGCATTTGCACCGCAGTCTACGGTGCTGGATGAGACTTACAAGATTGCCATTACCCGTTTTGATCAGCGTATCCGGGTGGGTGGCATGGCTGAGCTGAGTGGCTTTAACCATGGCCTGAACCAGGACCGCCGTGCCACGCTGGAAATGGTCACCAAGGATTTGTTCCCGGGTGGAAACCTGGCAGAAGCGACCTTCTGGACCGGCTTGCGTCCAATGACACCGGACTCCACTCCGATTATTGGTGCAACCCGTTTTAAAAACCTGTTCCTCAACACCGGTCACGGCACGCTGGGATGGACCATGGCCTGCGGCTCAGGCAAGCTCATCAGTGACCTGGTCATGAACCATCAACCGGACATCAGTACCGAAGGTTTATCGATCCAACGTTACCCTTCAGCAGCCTAATCTGTTTTAGGTCAGATTGATTCAAGGAAGAACAACATGCCACGTCCGATTACTGCAGTGATTCATCATCAGTCACTGCAGCACAATCTCTCTATTGCACGTCAAAAAATGCCGAATAGCCAGGTCTATGCGGTGGTGAAAGCAAATGCCTATGGTCATGGCATTGAGCGCGTCTATCAAGCTTTCAAATCTGCCGATGGTTTTGCGCTGCTTGATTTGGCAGAGGCGAAACGCATTCGTGCCCTGGGCTGGAAAGGTCCCGTCTTGTTGCTTGAGGGCATCTTTTCCGAGCAAGACCTGTTTGAGTGTGATGAGCTGAATTTAAG
This sequence comes from Acinetobacter sp. T_3_1, assembly GCF_025377055.1. Classification (NCBI taxonomy): domain Bacteria; kingdom Pseudomonadati; phylum Pseudomonadota; class Gammaproteobacteria; order Moraxellales; family Moraxellaceae; genus Acinetobacter; species Acinetobacter sp. T_3_1. The sequence goes on from NZ_JACHVD010000028.1 coordinate 7,003, forward strand.
TTTCACCATTCATAGCCAATATCAGATTGAATGGTTGGCCCGATTCCCCAGACCCGCCCGGTTTGATGTTTACCTGAAAATGAACAGTGGCATGAACCGTTTGGGTTTCCGCCCTGAACAGTATCGTCAAGTGTGGCAGCAGCTTTCAAACTTGCCTCAAGTTCAATGTTTGACCCATATGATGCATTTCTCGGATGCTGATGGTGAGCGTTTAGGACGTGACGGCATTGAGCATCAATGCCAGTTGTTTGATTCAATCACCCATGATTTACCGGGTGCGCGTTCAGTCAGCAACAGCGCCGCCATCTTACGCCATCCACGGTTGCAGTCGGATGTGATCCGTAGCGGCATCATGCTGTACGGCAGTTCTCCAGATTATCCAAGCCATTCTATTCAAGACTGGAACCTGCAACCTGCGATGAGCCTGCGTAGTGAAATTATTGCGGTTCAAAGGCTCAAAGCGGGGGATAGTGTCGGTTATGGCTCCAGATTTGTTGCTGAACGCGAGATGCATATTGGTATTGTGGCTTGCGGTTATGCCGATGGTTATCAGCGTATTACCGCAACAGGTACGCCTATTTTAGTCGATGGTCAACGCAGCAGTTTGGTCGGTCGTATCAGCATGGACATGCTGGCCGTCGATTTATCTCATCTCCCAAGTGCCCAAGTCGGTAGTGAAGTGGTGCTGTGGGGGACATCGAAACACGGCACTGTACTTAGTATTGATGAAGTGGCGGCAGGTTCAGGCACCATTGGCTATGAGCTGATGTGTGCAGTCACTGCCAGAGTCAATTTTATTCAAGATTAAATTATTGAAAATCAGATTATTTATTTAATTCATTGATACAAGGAAATGTATATGTCAGCTGACAACATTCAAAAATTCAACAGTAATGATGTCATGAGTGCGGTGACGGTATTTAATCAGGTGGTCTATCTCTCTGGACAGGTACCGAAAAATACCGATAATGATGTGGCCGGTCAAACCCGTGAAATTTTAGCCACGATTGATGAACTGCTGGCTTTGGCTGGAACGGATAAATCCCGGCTGCTGTCTGCACAGCTTTATATTAAAAATCTCGCTGACTTTTCAACCGTTAATGCCATTTGGATTGACTGGATGAAAGGTTGTACTCCTCCTTCACGTGCCACCATTCAGGCAGATTTGGTCAATCCGGACTGGCTGATTGAAATTGCTGTAACGGCGGCACAGCCTTGACCTAAAAATCTCCCCGCAGGGCAGACTGATGTGCTGCCTGGCGTGTAAATGTCGCTGGTTGGGATGACTGGCAATGTAAAGCACATGGTTTACACGCAATCGTATGTTAAAAGGATGTTCAGTTATGACCACTACACCACGAGCAGACGATGCCAAGGCATCATCGCATGAACTACAACGAAAACTGTCCAACCGTCACCTGCAACTGATTGCCATTGGTGGCGCGATTGGGACAGGCCTTTTTATGGGCTCAGGCAAAACCATCTCCCTGGCTGGGCCTTCAATTTTATTGATCTATATGATCATTGGTACCATGTTCTTTTTCCTGATGCGCGCATTGGGTGAAATTTTACTCTCTAACCTGCACTACAAATCCTTTATCGACATGGCGCATGACCTGATTGGTCCGGGTGCAGGTTACTATATTGGTTGGTCATACTGGCTGGGCTGGGTGCTGGTCGGCATTGCCGACCTGGCTGCCATTATCAACTATCTTGGCTTTTGGCTGCCTGAAGGGATGGCCTTTACCCCATCAGGACAGGCCATGATCAGCGTGGCCTGCGTGTTGCTGGTGCTCGGCATTAATATGCTCGCCGTACGTTTGTTCGGCGAGATTGAATTCTGGTTTGCGCTCATCAAGATTTTGGCCATTTTGGGGCTGATTGGTATTGGCGGATTTATGGTGTTTAATCATNTGGTTTGCGCTCATCAAGATTTTGGCCATTTTGGGGCTGATTGGTATTGGCGGATTTATGGTGTTTAATCATTTTCATGCACCGGGTGGCTCGCTGGCCAGCTTTAGCAATGTCTGGTCGCATGGCGGCATGTTCCCGCAAGGTGGCAGCGGTTTCCTGGCCGGGTTCCAGATTGCCTTGTTTGCTTTTGTGGGTGTGGAACTGATCGGAACCATGGCGGCAGAAACCCAAGACCCTGAAAAGAACTTGCCAAAAGCGGTGAATGCCATTCCGACCCGGATTATTCTGTTTTATGTATTGTCGCTGTTCATTGTGATGTCGGTGACTCCGTGGAACCAGATTCCTGCGGATCAAAGTCCCTTTGTGTCGCTGTTCATGCATGCAGGCATTGGTGCAGCAGCGATTATCATGAACCTGGTGGTGCTGTCATCGGTCATGTCTTCCATGAACAGCGGTGTGTTTTCAACATCGCGCATGCTGTTTGGCTTGGCGCGGGAAGGGCAGGCTCCGCAAAACCTGGCGCAATTGTCCAAGCGTGCCGTGCCTGCCAAAGGTTTATTGTTCTCTTGTGCCTTTATTATGGCGGGTGCAGCATTACAATACTTTGTACCGAATACGGTTGAAGCCTTTACCTTAGCAAGCTCGCTGTGCGTGATTTTGTTTATCAGTATCTGGAGCATCATCATGGTGTGCTATATCCGTTACCGTAAACTGCGTCCAGAGCTGCATGCCAAGTCCACTTTTAAAATGCCGGGCGGAATATGGATGTCGTATGTGGTACTGGTGTTTTTATTCTTTACTTTGATTATTTTAAGTCTGGAAGCCGATACCTTGCGTGCCCTGATGATCAGTCCGCTTTGGCTGATTATTTTGGCTGTGACCTATCAGCTCCTGTATAAACCGCGGATGCGTAAACGTCATCAGGAGATGCTGATGAAACGCAATCAGGAAATGTTGAACTAAGTTTTGTCAGATGTAAAAAAGCCCTCGATTGAGGGCTTTTTTGATGCTTAGAAGATGGGTTTCACCACCACTAGAATGACTACGGCAAATAAAATCAGCGTTGGCATTTCATTAAAGAAGCGCCAGAACTTGTGTGATTTGTAATGCGCATTGCCGATCAGTTTTTTACGGTAATACCCACACACAAAGTGGTAAATCACCAATAATCCGACCAGTCCGACTTTCAGGTAAAACCACAGTGCATCATGGTAATGACGCGTTGCATCACCCCAATCGACCAGAAAGTGCGCGGTGATGAGTGTTGCAACCATTGAGGGCCACATGATGCCGCGGTATAGCTTACGTTCCATGACTTCAAAACGCTGATGACTCACCGCATCTTCACTCATGGCGTGGTAAACGTACAAACGTGGCAGGTAGAACAATGCCGCAAACCAGCAAACAACTGCAATAATATGTAATGCTTTTACCCACAAGAAAGCATCAGAAGGAGCATCCATCCATTCACCCTTTTAAGGGCAGTGTGGCAGAAGTTGATCATCCATGGCTGAATGATCAACACTTCTTAGCTTAGCCTTCCCATTTTTTGAAAACAAGACAGGCATTTACACCGCCAAAACCAAAACTGTTACTCATCACAGTATTCAATTTTGCGTCACGTTTTTCAAGTACGATATCAAACGGTTTTGCACCTTCATCCAGTTCAGTCACGTTGATGTTTGGCGCAATAAAGTCGTTTTGCATCATCAAGACAGAGTAAATGGCTTCATGTACACCCGCAGCACCCAGGCTGTGACCGGTCATAGACTTGGTTGAGCTGATAGGCGGAACCTGACCTTCACCGAATGCACGTTCCATCGCTTTCAGTTCAGTCACGTCGCCTGCAGGCGTTGACGTACCATGCGTGTTCACATAGTCAATCTTGTCCACGCCATGCTGTTTCGCTTCTTCAAGGGCCATCAGGATACAGCGTGTTGCGCCTTCACCGCTTGGAGCGACCATGTCTGCACCATCAGAGTTGGCAGCATAACCCACCACTTCAGCTAAAATTTTTGCACCGCGTGCTTGCGCATGTTCCAGTGACTCAAGTACCACAAAACCGCCACCACCGGCAATCACGAAACCGTCACGGTCAGCTGAATATGGGCGAGACGCTGTTTCTGGTGTGTCATTGTATTTAGAGCAAAGTGCACCCATGGCATCAAACAACAAGCTTTGAGACCAGTGATCTTCTTCACCACCACCGGCAAGCATTAAATCCTGTTTGCCCAACTGAATCAGGTTATAAGCATAACCAATGGCATCGGCAGAAGTTGCACATGCGCTGGTAATGGTATGCGCCACACCCTGTAATTTGAATGCCACACCTACGTTTGCGGTAATGGTGTTGGTCATGTTACGTGGAACAAAGAAAGGACCGACTTTACGCGCACCTTTAGTGTGCAATAATTCGTTCATTTCAATCACGGAAGCAGTTGAACCGCCACCTGAACCGCCTGAAATCCCGTAACGCGGGTTGCCGGCCAATTCTTCAACGCTTAAACCTGCATGTTCTACTGCAGCAAGCGCCGAGTTGTAGGCATACATGGCACATACGCCCATGAAGCGTTTCAATTTGCGGTCAATATGGTCAAAATCTTGATCAGCAGCTGCACTGACATGGCTCTTAAAGTTTAATTCTGCATAAGTCGGGTTAAAACGTGTTCCAGAAATCCCGTTTTGTAAAGAATGAGTGACATCTTCTAAAGAATTACCAATGCATGAGTTGATACCCATACCAGTGATTACAACACGCTTCATCTACAGATCCCTTATATGGTGATATTTTGAGTAAAGGCAGCTGATTCAGGAAGAAAAGTAAAAACCTCAATCCAGCGCATTACTCATGTCTTTCGGTTGCATTCATGATAGCAGAAAGGTTTTTGAATTCTTATGGCAAATATTATGCCTATTTCGGCAGTATGTATCTGTAATGTTTACGCGGAATAATTAACTAAAAGATACACATTCGTATTGAGATAAACTTAGACTACACCTAGTATTTATCAATAATTGTAAGAATAGAAGATGAGGGTAAAAGAATGGCAAATACCAATAATAAACATTCAGGTGGATTCTTCTCGAATGCTTTGGGAGTGGCTAAAAAGATCAGTGCAACAGGAATGAATGCACTGAGTCATGCGGCTGCCGAGCATGCAGGCAAGGCCTCAGGAGGCTTGAGCAATGGCCATGTCATTGAGGGAAGTGCCCGTTCTCAAAGCGTATTTGAATCCAGAAAATATGATAATCCTCAACAAGTGATACGTGAGTATTTACCCAATGTCTCAAGGCAATTGCTGGGTCGTCAGTACAGCAAGGTCAATCGTGTGGCGAATTTTGTTTCGCCAGATTTTTCAGACAAGGTTTCAGACTATTTTTTTGACCATTTAAATCAGTTCACTTCAAATCTGAGTTCTGTAGATACTGTATTGGATCAGGCCGGAGCAAAAGATTTACAGGAACTGACTCAAGATGTCGACCGTTCCAAACGGCTGAGTCAGGCATTGGCAGAACAAAACAAATGGCTTGCTTCTATACAGGGTGCAGTTACGGGTGCCACAGGCGTAGTCGGTTCAGCGATTGACGTGCCTTTGTCGCTGCTGATGTCCTTGCGCATGATTTATCAGGTCGGGCGTGCTTATGGCTTTGAACTGAATAAAGACACCGAACAGGATATTGTCCAGTTTGTGTTTAAACAAATCGACTTGGGTCAGATTGCTGAAAAACAAAGTGTATTGATGGCACTCAAAATCGTGTCCAATATGCTGCAAACCAATGATACCGCCCAATTGCAAAACATGCTGGGTTCCAGCAATGACAGTGAGCCACTAAAAAAATGGCTGGTCAATGAAAATGGCGAAATGAAATGGAACTGGTTGAATCATCTTCCAAAAGTTTCTTTGATCAGTAAATTGACGCCGGTTGCCGGAGCAGGTATAGGTGCAGCCTATAGCTGGAAACTGGTGGAAGATGTCAACCAGAAAGCCCAGCAAATCTTTTCCCATGCCAGAAGCTATTTGCAGCAGCATCAAGGAGCGGAATTGTCTCCTATTGCGGCTTATGAAAAATCCCTGGAGCTGTTGGCACAGGCAGCGCCAAGGTTACTAAACCCCTTTACTAAAGACGAGCTGAATTCCGGCGAGCTTAAACTGGATCAGGATATTGCAGTGGAAGGGCATGGTCCTATTGCCAAAGTGACCATTAAAAAGAAAGCCGAAGATGCCATCGCGGATGACGAGCGTAAAAGTGAGCGGGTAGAACAGGGATTAGAATATTTGGCTGAACACATGGTCGAACCGCATGCCCAGGTTGAGCCGCAAAAACCGGCCATCACGCTAGATGAACCGGAAATAGGTGACTATGCTCAGGCAGATGTTCAAGAAATTGACGCGGGCAGTGAACAGCTTGCCGCTTCCCAACCTGAACAAAATGAAGCACCTAAACCAACCAAGAAAAAAGTTACAAAATAGAAGGTGTAAAAGCCTGGGCTAGAGTCTTTAAAAAACGCATCTACTGACCTATATATAAGAAAGTGGTCAATATTTGACATGGCCTCGAATATTGACCATTTTTCTATCTTCGCTTACAATTGTGTGCCCTCAAAAAGTGGTATTTTTTTGAGGCTTTTTATTAACGGGAGAATTGCCAAATGGCAACAACAAATCAGTTGATCCGTAAGGGTCGTACGACTTTGATTGAAAAATCAAAAGTTCCTGCGTTGAAGGCTTGTCCACAACGTCGTGGTGTTTGTACACGTGTTTACACAACTACACCTAAAAAACCTAACTCAGCAATGCGTAAAGTTTGCCGTGTTCGCTTAACTTCTGGTTTTGAAGTATCAAGCTACATCGGTGGTGAAGGCCATAACCTGCAAGAGCACAGCGTTGTGCTTATCCGTGGTGGTCGTGTTAAAGACTTACCAGGTGTACGTTACCATACCGTTCGTGGTTCTTTAGACTGCGCTGGTGTTAAAGATCGTAACCAGTCTCGTTCTAAATACGGTACTAAACGTCCTAAGAAATAATCTTTTTAGATTAGCTTTTTAAGAACGTAGAACCGCAATCCTTTATCGTCTCGCTTGTCTGATTTCTGCATTTAAATTTGTGAAATTCAAGCGACGTGTAGTAAGGCCAGCGAATGTACATGACACTTTGTACTCATGCTGGATAAACCTGAAGTGTCATATTTATAGGTGTATTAAAATGCCAAGACGTCGCGTAGTCGCTGCCCGTGAAATCCTTCCGGATCCTAAGTTCGGCAGCCAAACAATCGCTAAATTCATGAACCACGTAATGCAAGATGGTAAAAAATCTATTGCTGAAAGTATCGTTTACGGTGCTTTAGACCGCGTTCAAGAAAAATCTAAAGTAGACCCAGTAGAATTTTTCGAGACTACTCTTGAAAAAGTTCGCCCTATGGTCGAAGTAAAAGCACGCCGTGTTGGTGGTGCTACTTATCAAGTGCCTATGGAAGTACGCCCATCCCGTCGTACTGCCCTAGCTATGCGTTGGTTGGTAGATGCTGCTGCTAAGCGTTCTGAAAAAACTATGGCTTTACGTCTTGCTGGCGAGTTGCTTGATGCATCTGAAGGTAAAGGCGCTGCAGTCAAAAAACGTGAAGATGTGCACCGTATGGCTGAAGCCAACAAAGCCTTCTCTCACTATCGCTTCTAAGCGGTTAAAACAGCCCCTATTCAGGAGGGTGATGAGCCAGTTTTCACTGCTTTGTCATCGAATCGCTTTAAGCTGCCAAGCGGCTTAAAGCGTCCTGTTTTAAACAACAAATTTAGGAATGCAAGAAATCATGGCTCGTCAAACCCCAATTTCTCGTTATCGTAATATTGGTATTTCTGCGCACATTGATGCGGGTAAAACCACAACTACAGAACGTATCTTGTTCTACACAGGTGTATCTCACAAAATTGGTGAAGTACATGATGGTGCAGCAACAATGGACTGGATGGAACAAGAGCAGGAACGTGGTATTACCATCACTTCAGCTGCGACTACTACATTCTGGTCAGGTATGTCTAAGCAGTTCCCTGAACACCGTATCAACGTAATCGATACCCCGGGACACGTTGACTTCACCATCGAAGTTGAACGTTCTATGCGTGTTCTTGATGGTGCATGTATGGTTTACTGTGCTGTAGGTGGTGTACAACCTCAGTCTGAAACTGTATGGCGTCAAGCGAACAAATACCAAGTTCCTCGTTTAGCATTCGTGAACAAGATGGACCGTACCGGTGCCAACTTCTTCCGTGTTGTTGAACAAATGAAAACTCGTCTGGGTGCACACCCTGTACCAGTTGTAATCCCTGTTGGCGCTGAAGAAAACTTCCAAGGCGTAATTGACTTGATCGAAATGAAAGCGATCATCTGGGATGAAGCTTCTCAAGGTATGAAGTTCGAGTACGGTGAAATCCCTGCTGACCTTCTTGATACTGCCGAAGAATGGCGTACCAACATGGTTGAAGCTGCGGCTGAAGCATCTGAAGAGTTGATGGACAAATACCTGGAGAACGGTGATCTTTCTAAAGAAGATATCGTTGCTGGTTTACGTACTCAAACTTTGGCTTGTGAAATTCAACCAATGCTTTGCGGTACAGCGTTCAAAAACAAAGGTGTTCAACGTATGTTGGACGCAGTAATTGAATTTTTGCCATCTCCGACTGAAGTTAAAGCGATCGAAGGTATCCTTGACGACAAAGACGAGACTAAAGCAACTCGTGAAGCGTCTGACGATGCTCCGTTCTCTGCGCTTGCGTTCAAAATCATGAACGACAAATTCGTAGGTAACTTGACATTTGTACGTGTGTATTCTGGTGTGCTTAAACAAGGCGACCCGGTATATAACCCAGTGAAATCTAAACGTGAACGTATCGGCCGTATCGTGCAAATGCACGCTAACGAACGTCAAGACGTTGATGAAATCCGCGCGGGTGATATCGCTGCATGTGTAGGTCTTAAAGACGTTACTACTGGTGATACATTATGTGATGAAAAAGCAATCATCACTCTTGAACGTATGGAATTCCCTGAGCCAGTAATTTCTTTAGCTGTAGAGCCTAAGACTAAAGCTGACCAAGAGAAAATGTCTATCGCTCTTGGCCGTTTGGCAAAAGAAGATCCATCGTTCCGTGTACGCACAGATGAAGAATCTGGTCAAACCATTATTGCTGGTATGGGTGAGCTTCACCTTGACATCATCGTTGACCGTATGAAACGTGAATTCAACGTTGAAGCGAACATTGGTAAACCAATGGTAGCTTACCGCGAAACAATCAAGAAGACTGTTGAGCAAGAAGGTAAGTTCGTACGTCAAACTGGTGGTAAAGGTAAATTCGGTCACGTATATGTACGTTTAGAGCCGATGGATACTGACGCTGGTAAAGAATACGAATTCGCTGAAGAAGTTGTAGGTGGTGTAGTACCTAAAGAATTCTTCGGTGCGGTTGACAAAGGTATTCAAGAACGTATGAAGAATGGTGTCTTGGCTGGTTACCCAGTTGTGGGCATTAAAGCGACATTGTTCGACGGTTCTTACCACGATGTCGACTCTGACGAATTATCGTTCAAAATGGCGGGTTCTTATGCCTTCCGTGATGGTTTCATGAAAGCAGATCCTGTTCTTCTTGAACCAATCATGAAAGTTGAAGTAGAAACTCCAGAAGACTACATGGGCGATATCATGGGTGACTTAAACCGTCGTCGTGGTATGGTTCAGGGTATGGACGATTTACCTGGTGGTACTAAAGCAATCCGTGCTGAAGTTCCATTGGCTGAGATGTTTGGTTACGCGACTCAAATGCGTTCTATGTCTCAAGGTCGTGCGACTTACTCTATGGAATTCTCTAAATATGCTGAGACTCCACGTAACGTGGCTGAAGGCATCATTTCTAAATTCCAAACTGGTGGTAAAAAAGGTGACGACGAGTAATCTTTCGATTACTATAAGCCCAAACTAATTCATAGTTAAAAACCAAAATCACTTATGGAGCTAACCCTCCATAAGTATTTTAATAAGGAAGATCTCATGGCTAAGGCTAAGTTCGAACGTAACAAACCACACGTAAACGTGGGCACAATTGGTCACGTCGACCATGGTAAAACTACTTTAACTGCTGCAATTGCAACTATCTGTGCAAAAACTTACGGCGGTGAAGCGAAAGATTACGCAGCAATTGACTCTGCACCAGAAGAAAAAGCACGTGGTATTACAATTAATACTTCACACGTAGAATACGATTCTCCAACTCGTCACTACGCTCACGTAGACTGCCCA
>NZ_JACHVD010000029.1:0-16928 GCF_025377055.1 Acinetobacter sp. T_3_1
GCCAGACGTTCAAAATCTTGTCTTAAAATGGGTTTGAGTAATTGATGAAATACGGTATTCTGATGTGACAAAACCTGAGTCCTTTATAGTTAAAGTGTTTGTTTGCACTCATATTTTAACTATTTAGACTCAGGTTTTTTTTATTTAAAGTAAACTGTGGGACAGTAGTGTCCTTCGGGGTGCTTTTTTTATGCTATTTTTATCTTAATCCGATTAACTTTTAGCCATCTTTATTTTTATTAAAATGACGTATTCCTCTGTCATGATGACTCTAAGCAAGAGGAAATCATCATGCAATATGACGAGGTGGGCGCTATGGATCAAGAATTGAAACAGATCCGCGATATCTGGACTCAGGCCTTTTTTAGCGGAGATTACGAGGTTCTGGCTCAGTATGAACATGAACAGTTCAAAGTGGTCTACGAGCAGGAAGGTCGTGTGGAAAGCAATTTTGTCCGTTATGACCGGATTGCGCATGCTGTAAAAAATGGTGTCTGGAAGCCCCAAAAACTCGCAGTTGATTTTGAAGAATTTGATTATGATAAAGATTTAAAGCATTGCCAGGTCTTGATTGGTTTGCAGGATCAGAAACAGATTCGGGAATTATGGGTCAGGGAGGGCGTCTGGAAAATAATCGAACTCAGGTTTTTAAAACGCAAAAAAAAACAGCTCAAGATAAGTCAAAAAACTAATTTTAAACGACCAACATAGTGGAAAGCTTTGTGTGGATAAGTTTTTAAACTGCCATTTTAGCTCAATAGAAAAGTGAAAAATAACTTATCCACAGCATAAAACGATCTTTTATTTTAAATTTAAACTTGAATTTTGAGTGGTTGTGGATAAAAACTTTAAATTTAAAAGGCAGGTTTTGAATTTAAAATTTATTTAAAGGCAATTTTTCAGTCTAAGACTGGATCAGCTTGTTTCAGCTGCAATAGGTCACCATAGCGGGCTAAAATGGCTATAAGAATGGTTGTGTAGAAAAATTAAAAAATCGCAGCACACCTTAAATATTGTGCTGCGATCATAAAATAAGCATCACTTTAGCTTTTCTTAAGAATGGAAAAATGCCTTATTCAAAAGAACTTTCAAGCTCTTCCAGTTCCATCATCAACTCTAGCATCTGTTCTTCCACCGTTTCCAGCAGGCTTTTTAACTGAGTTTGCTCATTCATCAGCTTGAGTAGATCATCTTTACGATTTGCTTCATACATTGCCGTATCACCCAGTAATACTTCAATTTCAGCCAAACGTGGTTGCAGCTTGCTGATCTGTGCTTCATTTTTTTCAATATTTTTACGAATCGGGCGGCTCAGTTCACGGCGGCGCGCAGTTTCTTTACGTTGAGCCTCTTTATCGAGTTTTGAAATTGCCGGTTTTACTTCTACTTGTGACTTCACGGGTTCAGCAGGTTTCTGACCATTTTTCATCAGGTCAATCCGTGCCTGGCGTAACCAGTCTGCATAGGCAACCAGATCACCATCGAATTCACGGCATTGATCATTGTGGACGAGCAATAATTCATCACAGACGCTGGCGATCAATTGACGCTCATGCGATACCAACACCACAGCACCTTCAAAGTCTTGTAAGGCCATGGTCAGGGCATGACGCATATCAAGGTCCAGATGGTTGGTCGGTTCATCCAGAATCAACACGTTAGGACGTTGCCAGACAATTAAAGCCAAAGCTAGACGCGCACGTTCACCGCCGGAGAAGCCTTCACTTGGGGTGTCCATACGTTCGCCACTAAAACCAAAGCTGCCGAGGAATGAACGTAACGTTGCTTCACTGATTTTCTTGTCCGCGATTCGTGACAATTGCAGCATTGGGCTGGCACTCCCATCCAGGGCGTCCATTTGATGCTGGGCAAAATAACCGATATTCAGCAATTCAGAATCTTTGCGCGTCCCTTTGAGCAGTTTCAGATCACCCACCAAAGATTTGATCAGTGTCGATTTACCGGCACCATTCATCCCGAGTAAACCAATCCGGCTGCTGGGTGTGATTTGCAAATTGACGTTGGTTACAATCAGCTTGTCCCCATAACCAATATCTGCATGTTCCAGTTGCAGCAAAGGTGAGCTCATTTTAGTCGGTTCACGGAAACTGAAGGTAAACGGTGTATCCACATGTGCAGCAGAAAGTTCCTGCATGCGTTCCAATTGTTTAATCCGGCTTTGTGCCTGTTTGGCTTTGGTGGCTTTGGCCTTAAAACGGTCAATAAATTTTTGTAAATGTGCCCGTGTTTCAAGCTGCTTTTCATAAGCTTGCTGTTGTTGTGCCAGACGTTCACTACGGGTACGTTCAAAGGTGGAATAATTTCCGGTATAGAGCGTCAACTCCTGATTTTCGATATGTAAAATATGATCGGTAACGGCATCCAGAAAATCACGGTCATGCGAAATTAAAATCAGGGTGCCTTCATAGGCTTTTAGCCAGTCTTCCAGCCATAAAATCGCATCTAAATCGAGATGGTTGGTCGGTTCATCCAGTAACAGCAGGTCGGAACGGCTCATCAGGGTACGGGCCAGATTTAAACGCATGCGCCAGCCACCCGAAAAACTTGAAACATCCAGTTGAGACTGATGTTCAAAGAAGCCCAGACCGGCCATCAATTGTGATGCTTTGGATGGAGCAGAGTAGCCATTAATTTCATCAAAACGACCATATAAATGCGCTAACTCCTCATTATTGAGGTCTTCAGGATGTTCCAGTTTGTGCTGGATGTCCCAATATTCTTCATCTCCGGACAGGACAAAATCGATGGCTTTCATCTCCAGCGCTTTAATTTCCTGGGCCATATGGGCCACCGTCCAGGCAGCGGGACGGGTCAGAGAACCACCATCCGATTCCATCCCACCCAACAATGCCGCGAACAGGGTCGATTTTCCTGCGCCATTAACACCGGTTAGGCCAATTTTCCATCCTGGATGTAGCTGCATAGACGCTTTTTGAAATAAAACACGTCCACCGCGACGTATAGAAAGTTGATCTAACTGAATCATTGAAATATCTAAAAGAGAAGAAGGATGTGCGTATTCTAAAGGAAGCCACTCAGAAAAGAAAAAGGCAGGGCATTATTCTTTTTATAAAAGCATGATTTTAAATAGATGAATAAAAATATGACAAATTGTGTAAAAAACAGCCTTTCGTCAGAATGGCCTCAGCTGCTCTATTTTTACTATAAAAACAAAATTATAGTGATTTTCTAAGAGCAATAAGCAAAAAAAGAATAAGGCACATCATGAAAAAAAGGACTTTTATTTTATCTACGCTCACACTTTTGAGTTTTTCCGGTTTAACCCAGGCAAAACAGAATATCTGTGTATTCGATCTACTCGGTAAAGCCGGTGAGTCCTATAAATTAATTGAAGAATGGGGCTTAGCCAGTAAAAACTGGGGTGCTGAGGTCAATTTAATGCCCTATCAAGATGAAGCAAAAATAGAAAAAGATTTTAAAGCCGGTGTCTGTGATGCCTTTTACATGACTTCAATGCGCGCCCGTGCCTATAACAAATTTGCCGGTTCAATTGATGCACTCGGTGGCGTTCCAAGTAATCAGATTGCACAAAAAGCCATTTCTTTTGTATTAGACAAACGCAATAAAAAGCGGCTGATCAGTACCATTGCCAATGAAAAATATGAGGTGGCAGGGATTGGGCAAATTGGTATCGCCTATCTTTTTGTACGCGATAAATCAATTAATTCTATAGAGAAAGCAAAAGGTAAAAAATTTGCGATTCTGCATTATGATCAGGCGCAAAAAATTGTTGTCCAGCGTATCGGTGCCGTACCGGTGATGTCTGATATTTCTAATTTTGTGAAAAAATTCAATAATGGTGAAGTCGACATGATTGCGGCACCTGCTTATGCTTTTAAGCCGCTAGAAATTTATAAGGGTTTAGGCTCTAACGGAGCCATGATTAATTTTCCGGTCGTCAATGTGACTGCCGATCTGGTGATTCGCCCGGAAAAATTTCCTGAAGGTTTTGCAGACCAATCGCGTAGCTGGTTTATAAAGCTTTTACCGAAAAGCTTTGCGATGGTGCAGCGCTTGGAAGCAGGAATTCCTGCCAGATATAAAGTTAATTTAACCAAGGAAGATCATGATAAATATCAGAAATTATTGCGGGATGGACGTTTAGACCTGACCAGGCAAGGAATTTATGAACCGACCATGATGACGGTGCTGAAAAAAGCCCGTTGTACTGTGGAACGAACCAACTTTGAATGTTCATTAAGTGGTGAATAAAGACATCATTATTGTATTCATTTGTAAAATAGCGCAAATTTCATAAATTATAGCTAAAAATCGTTATCACATAAGCTTATGATTTTTATTGTGAACTTAAAAAATGGAAAAAATATTGGCATTTTAAGCCTGATTAATTGGAGTAAATGCTCTATTTTTTTAGAATGAACTTGCTTAATATTTGTGGCGTGAACGGATACTCGTCAAACAACAAGATTCCAAAAGGACCTAAATAATGAAAAAAACGATTTTTACATTCGCAACATTTGCTGCTGTCGGCTTAGCGAGCACAGCGCAAGCTGCCAAAGTCGATGTATGTGTATTCGATTTACTGGGTAAATCGGGTGAATCTTTTCAAATGGCTCAGGAATGGGCACTGGCTGCCAAAGGATGGGGCGCGGAGATTAATCTTATTCCACGTCAAGATGAAGCAGTTGCAGATAATGACTTTAAAGCCGGTAAATGTGACGGCGTGTTTATGACCGCGATGCGTGCTCGTCAATACAACAAATTCGTAGGCTCTATTGATGCTCTCGGTGGTGCACCCAGTAATGCGATTGCTCAGCGTGCCATCACTTTTGCTTTGGATAAACGTAATGCGCCGAAAATGGTCAGTAATTTAGGCGGCAAAAAATATGAAGTGGCGGGTATTTCACCTTTAGGTTCGGCTTTTATTTTTGTACGTGATAAACAGATTGACTCGATTGAAAAAGCAGCAGGCAAAAAATTTGCCGTATTGGGTTATGACGATGCACAAAAAATTATGGTGCAGCGTGTAGGGGCGCAAGCGGTGATCTCTGACGTATCTAACTTTGTCGCAAAATTCAATAATGGACAGGTAGATATGGTGGGTGCACCAGCCTATGCGTATAAGCCTTTAGAAATCTATAAAGGTTTAGGTTCCAATGGTGCAATGTTTAATTTTCCTGTACTCCAGGTGACCGCAGATTTTGTGATCCGTCCAGACCAATTTCCGGCAGGCTTTGGTCAAAAATCACGTGATTGGTTTGTGAAAAACTTACCAAAAAGTTTTGCCCTGATTAATCGTCTGGAAGCCAATATTCCAGCCAAGTTTAAATTGAACCTGAATGCAGAAGATAAAACCAAATACCAGAAATTATTGCGTGAAGGCCGTATGGATATGACCAAACGTGGTATTTATGATGCAGGCATGATGGGGATTTTGAAAAAGGCTCGCTGTTCGGTCGATAAAGCGAATTTCGAATGTTCACTTGGTGGTGAATGATATTGATTTATAAAAGGAAAGCCTAGATTGAATCTAGGCTTTTTTGTCGCTTGGATTGTGTCATCTTTGCCATTGTGGTGAGTAAAAAAAGGCGTAATCTTTAAAAAACAGTAAAATTTTGATCAGCCTCAAAAAAAGGTCTTCAAGACCAACCGTTAATGGCTGATGAATAAAAAAAGCAAAAAACCATTCAATCCAAGATTGAATAAAATAATGATACAAGGAAGAAAAAATCATGATGCCATGGTCTAAAACACTGCTGCTTGGTCTGGGTTTATGTGCAGTTACCAGTATGACTCAAGCCAAACAAGTGATTTGCGTATTTGATTTAGTGGGTAAAAGTGGTGATGTTTTTGCCCTGATGAAAGATTATCAATTGGCAGCCAAAAATTGGGGTGCCGATATTGAATTACGTGTAGGCCAAAACGAAGCGGTCATCGCTGAGGATTTTAAAGCTGGAAAGTGCGACGGGATTAGTGTGACCGGTATGCGCGGTCGTCAGTTTAACCATTTTACCGGTTCACTGGATGCCATTGGTGCAATTCCCGATTTAAAACTGGCAGTAAAAGTCATGCAGGGTTTAGCCAGTCCGACTTTTGCCAAACATATGGTGAATAGTAAATATGAAGTGGTGGGCGTGATTCCAGTCGGCGATGCCTTTCTAATGGTCAATGACCGTAATATCAATACCGTTGCGAAAGCCGCAGGCAAAAAAATTGCCGTACTTGATTACGACGAAGCGCAAAAAATTATGGTGCAGCAAGTGGGTGCACAAGCGATCAGTGCAGATGTCACCAATTTTGGCGCTAAATTTAACAATGGCCAGGTCGATATTATTGGTGCCCCTGCTGCCGTCTTTAAACCTTTAGAACTCTATAAGGGTTTAGGGAATAAGGGCGCGATTGTGAATTATCCTATTTTACAGGTGACTGGTAATGTGATTATTCGCCCAGATAAATTTCCAGCAGGATATGGGCAAAAGTCACGTGAATGGGTCAAAAGCCAGTTACCTCGTGCCTTCGGGATTTTAGGCAAAATGAAAGCCGATATTCCGCAAAAATACTGGATGCAAATTCCTGAAGCAGATAAGGCAGGTTATCAGAAACTCATGCGCGAGTCGCGGGTCGATTTAACTAAACGCGGTGTTTATGATAAACGGATGATGAAGTTGCTCTGGCAATTCCGTTGTAAGCAAGATCCAAAGAATTTCGAATGTAGTCTGCAGGATGAAAACTACAAACAATCTTGAGAAAAATAGTCTGATTTAACTTTAAATCTGTAAATACTGACCATATATTGGGTATGCTATACTTGATATATGGTCTTTTATATTTCAAGACACCTGAATTGAACAGAGGAATCCCACATGAATGCCCAAGCTCTGGTGCTGACCGACAATGCTGCGAATAAAGTACGCCAATTGCGTGATAGCGAAGGCAACCAAGAATTAATGTTACGCGTTTATGTTACAGGTGGCGGTTGTTCCGGTTTCTCTTATGGCTTTAACTTTGCTGAAAGCATGAATGAAGATGATGCTGAATTTGTCAATGGCGATGTGAAAATGCTGGTCGATTCACTCAGCTATCAATATCTTGTCGGTTCGGAAGTTGATTATGTAGAGGGTCTGGAAGGTTCACGTTTTATTGTGAATAACCCCAATGCAACAACAACCTGTGGTTGTGGTTCATCTTTCTCAATTTAATCGAATAATCAAATATAAAAAGCCCTCCAAACATGGGGGCTTTTTTATGGCAGGTCAGCCTGCTGAGTTGCAGTTTCCAGCTATTTAAATGATTAAGCTTGTAGTTTAGCTGCTTCTAAAATATCAAAAATAACGGTAGTCACATCTTGGCTTAAATCGCGATTGTTAAAAATTTCATAAGCGCTAATGGTGATATCGGTATCACTTGGCAATAAGCGCTGTTCTTCTTCAATCAAATCTTGAATAGGCAACAGGGTCTGTTTGACTTGTAAATGTAGAATATCTTTATATTCAATATTTTCATCTTCAAGTTCAATCTGTTGCTCATTGAAATAAGGCAAAAGAATGGAATGGAGATAAGGCTGAATCTCAATAATATCAAAAATTTCAATATCACGAGTCTGTTCAATCGTACTGATGTGATCATTTACTTCAATAAGAATATGGTAGTAACTCACACGCATCTCCAGAGATTTTCTGTTGTCATTTCGGATCTTACAATAACATGAAATCAGTTTTATTGCCGCTGTATTGCTATGCATATACTTATAAAAAGTAAGGGATTTTTGCATTGTATCCAGGTAAGCTTTTAACGGGCTTGCAATAAGGCAAGGTCTGCGGCGGATAATCTGAAATTTTGCAGGTTCTGCTCTTTCATGAGCGGATACATCAGTGCTTGCGGGTCCTGATTATGTTTCAAGCCTAATGCATGGCCAAATTCATGTGCCAGCGTCAAGCGTAAATCTTCAACGGATTCAAATTCGTAGATATTAATTTGCTTGCCATTAAACGAACCTTTATCAAATAATCGCGGCTGAAAGCGCTGATTAAAGCTTTTTACAGAACTATCAATCTGTTGATTAAGCTGATTCAGTTCATCGACCTGCAGATTGAGTTGCTGGATTTTCTGGTTATAAATATTGATTTCCTGCTGCAGTACAAAAATTTGCTGTTGTAATTGATTTTGCTGCTGCATGAGCTGGTCACGTTGTGAAGGCGGGATTCTGCCATGCTGATTAATGACGGCTATCTGCTGATTGTATTGTTGTAACTGCAGACCTAATTGGTGTTTTCTCGCTTCGAGCATGGCATTGGTACGGTCTAGCTCATCTTTGAATTGCTTCAGTTGCTGATTTTTATTGACCCACACTTGCTGGTTGTATTGAATTTGTCCGATTTGCTGGCGACGTTGCACCGATTCATCTTGGCGTTGGTCATAAATTAAATGGATGGTGAGCTGGGCATCGGGATCATAAACAAAATAGTCTTGGCCTGTACCCGCTTTCCAGATGTCAGTGGCTTGCTGGCTAATCTGTTTCAGTTCATTTTCACTCAGACCAAAACGCGGATCAACTTCAGCAATGCGGTAACGTAACCGGGTATCGAAAGGATGCTGTATACGATCCAGCAGCTTGTTGTTGCGAATTTGGGGATGATTTCGGGTTTGATAGGTCATGCCTAAAAGAAAGATGACCAAAAGGCTGAGTAGCACTAAGCGCATAAAAGCTTAAAAACATTATTTTTTATACTGTATAACAATTAAGCAAAAATAAAAATCAAAAAACCGCGCTTTTGTGCGGTCTTTTTTAAATTCGATACATTATTTTTTGTCATGCTTAAGTTCAGGAAATTTAGCATCCTAAGCTTTATTTTTTAAACTGATCAATTTGTTTAGGCAAATTAGAATGATAGATGAAGATTAGACCTAAAAAATTGAATAAAAAAATAATAAGTTCAATTAAATATTTAACATGGTAAGAATTCACATTTCGATGATTGAAAGCATAGAAGCTCACTTCATATTTATACACCTGGAAAATAATATAGCTGATTAATCCCAAGCCCAATAAGATAAAGCCTTTTCCATAAGGGTAGCGCTGAGGTACCGATAATATCAGCAACACTATTGCTGATATTAGGAAACCAAGAGCAAAGGCCGCCTCTATACCTAAAGCTTGCAAATAATTAAATGGAGAAAGAAAAACACTCGAGGGTAATACGATAAACAGATTGCCCATCGGGTAGAGCATCATGATTGCAAAGCCTGAAGCAATCAGTAGAAGCTTGATAAAATTATGCATATTTTTATTTTTTAAGTAATTTATATAATTATATGTTAGTCAAAATCCATCCTGTTGCCTATAAGATAGCCAAAAAAAACCGCGCTTTTGCGCGGTCTTTTTTCTGTTAATTCGACAAATTATTTTTTGTCATCTTTAACTTCAGTGAACTCAGCATCTACAACGCCATCATCCGCTTTTTGTTGTTGACCCGCATCACCTTGGAATGCATTTGGGTCAAAACCTTGCGCGCCGCCTTGAGCACCTTGCGCAGCTTCATAAGCGCGTTGAGTGATCGGCATGATGATGTTTTGCAGTGCTTCAGTTTTCGCTTTGATCGCTTCAACGTCATTTTCTTTGGTTGCAGCTTCAAGTTCAGAAACCGCAGTTTCAACCGCAGTTTTTTCGTCAGCAGTCACTTGTTCGCCAAGATCTTTTACTGCTTTTTGCGCGCTAGAAACCAAAGCATCAGCTTCGTTACGTGCTTTCGCCAGTTCTTCGAACTTACGGTCTTCTTCCGCATTTGCTTCAGCATCTTTGATCATCGCTTCAATTTCAGCATCGCTCAAACCAGAGTTTGCTTTAATTTGAATTGATTGCTCTTTACCCGTGCTCTTGTCTTTTGCAGATACTTTCAAGATACCGTCAGCATTGATGTCGAACGATACTTCAATTTGTGGCACACCACGTGGAGCAGGTGGGATATCGCCTAACTGGAAGTTACCCAACAATTTGTTTTGTTGAGCCATCTTACGTTCACCTTGGTAAACCGAAATGTCTACAGCTGGCTGGTTGTCTGCAGCAGTTGAGAACACTTGAGATTTCTTCGCAGGAATCGTGGTGTTTTTCTCGATGATCGCAGTTAACACGCCGCCCATCGTCTCAATACCAAGAGTTAATGGAGTTACGTCAAGAAGCAATACGTCAGTTTTGTCACCAGACAATACCGCACCTTGAATTGCAGCACCAATTGCAACCGCTTCGTCCGGGTTCACGTCTTTACGTGGCTCACGACCAAAGAATTCTTGTACTTTTTGTTGTACCAGTGGCATACGCGACTGACCACCCACCAGAATCACGTCAGAGATGTCTGAAGTTGAAAGACCGGCATCTTTAAGCGCAATACGGCAAGGTTCAATGGTACGTTCAACCAGGTCAGCCACCAAACCTTCAAGTTTTGCACGTGTTACGTTGATCACCAAGTGTTTAGGACCAGTCGCATCTGCAGTGATGTATGGAAGGTTGATTTCAGTTGCATTAGAAGAAGAAAGCTCGATTTTCGCTTTTTCAGCAGCTTCTTTCAAACGCTGTAATGCCAGTGGATCCTGTTTCAGGTTCACGCTTTGTTCTTTCTTGAATTCTTCAACCAGGAATTCAATTAACGCGTTATCGAAGTCTTCACCACCCAGGAAAGTATCACCGTTTGTAGACAATACTTCGATTTGCTGGTCGCCGTCCAGGTCCGCAATTTCAATGATGGATACGTCGAAAGTACCACCACCCAAGTCGTATACAGCAACTTTACGGTCGCCTTCTTTCTTGTCCATACCGAACGCAAGAGCCGCAGCAGTTGGTTCGTTAATGATACGTTTCACATCAAGACCGGCAATTTTACCTGCATCTTTAGTGGCTTGACGTTGTGCATCGTTGAAGTATGCAGGAACGGTAATTACCGCTTCAGTGACTGTTTCACCCAAATAGTCTTCTGCAGTTTTTTTCATCTTTTTCAAGATTTCAGCAGAGATCTGTTGTGGTGCAAGTTTCTTGTCGTTGACATCAACCCAAGCATCGCCATTGTCTGCCTGAATGATTTTGTAAGGTACCAGACCGATATCTTTTTGTACCGCTTGGTCCTGGTACTTACGGCCGATTAAACGCTTGATTGCGAATAATGTATTTTTAGGGTTAGTCACTGCCTGACGTTTAGCAGACTGACCAACCAGGATTTCGCCATCTTTATAGGCAATAATAGATGGAGTTGTACGAGCGCCTTCAGCGTTGTCGATAACTTTAACTTTGTCGCCTTCAAGTACGGCAACACAAGAGTTTGTTGTACCTAAGTCAATACCAATGATTTTAGCCATTTGGATGCTTCCTCAAAATTATTTTTTGCAATGTTTTTGCTTGTTATCCGATATGAGAGCCATTCAAAATTTTTCAAGTTGTTTACATGAAAAAAAGTAGAAAAACTCTCGAATTTCTTTACCTTATTGACCCACGAGGACCATTGCCGGACGCAATAAACGGCCTGAAAGGGCATAACCTTTTTGTAATACCGTACCGATTTCACCTGCTTTGACATCAGGTGCGATACCGACTGCCTGATGTAAATCTGCATTGAAACCGTTATTCATGTTGACTTCTACAACATTAAATTTTTCCAGCGTACTGAGTAACGATTTATGGGTCAGTTGTACGCCTTCAAGTAATGGCGATTCAATATCACCAGCCGCCTGAATGGCACGTTCTAAATTGTCGACAGTTTCCAGCAACTCTTTAGCAAACTTCTCAATCACCGTTTCTTTATGCTTTTCAGCATCACGTTGAATACGTTCTACGCTTTTTTGTGCTTCATAGACCGCATTGGCTGTACGTGCTTTTTCAAGTTTTAAACTTTCTTCCAACTGGGTAATTTGGGCTTGTAAATCTTCAACTGAAACTTCGGCTTGTTCTGTTTCAGCTTGAGATTCTGCTGTTTTTTGCTCAGCTTGCTCTTGCCCTAGATCTTGAGCGTCTTGATTTTGCTCAGTTGCCATAGATTTACTCCGTTTGAATGGGTTTTTAAACATGTCAGTCCTTTTGGCCTCAGTGCTAACCGCGTTAATCCTGAACTGCCATGAGTGATAATTCATGATTACTACAGAGTTCGGGGCAGACGCTAAAAATTCAAGCGAGACAAGCAATTAAATCTGTTTAATTTGATTAAAATTATTAAAAAGCATTATTTTTTCTAAAATAAAATGTCAGATGATGTGATGATTGCGGGTAAATATCAGGATTTAGACTAAGTTAAGCAGAGCATAGGTGGAACCCTGGTGACTAGCGTATCCTGATCTAAGTAAGCCTATTATTTATAGTGGAGTGAACGGCAGAAATAGCAGTTTCAATAGCCTGAACCGAATTAAGCTATTGATAATAATATGTATGAGAAAGTTCATAGCATGCAAGCAATGAATTTCTTGATGTTTATTTAGACTTAAAAACGATCAATATGCTATAAATTATATATTTCACAAAAATGCTAGGTACGCTTATTATTTAACCCAGATTCTATCGCTGTAGTTTCTTCTTGGTATTTAGAAATGTGTTTTCTAGGCTTATCCAATCTCCGGATAAGCTTTTTTTTGCCTGAAATTTTTCAAATACAAAAAAGAAGAGAATTTATGTATTTATTTAGCAAAATTTTATCAGGATTTTGATAGATTTTTACAATTTAAATGCTCATCTAAAGGATGGGAAATGCGTCATATTTCTAAGTTTTACATTGGATTAATAATATTAAATACAAAATCTTAATGGTTAAATTTGCGCTGAAACAAGCAATTCAATTGAAAATTTTAATATTATAAAAACAGGTGAATAATTACATGATTTCGCAAAACTACAACTCAACAGGTGGGCAGTCACAATAAAAATTTTGAATGATAGGCAGCGCAAAGTTGGACTTTGCTTCATAAACTTAACCAACAAGGAAAATATGGATGAAAAAAACGGCTTTATTATCTTTAAGCGTGATTGCTGTTTCATTGACTGCGGTCGGTTGTACTTCTGCCGAAACCACACAAAATCCTGAGACTGCTCAAGTAACCACAGGTCTGGGTGTTTCCACTCAAGCACAACTGGGGGGAATTGGCGTTCAGGCAGATACTTCAGTTCATGCGGGCGCTACCCACTCTGGCTCTGCTTCTCAAAGTTCACAAGCTGCCCAGTATTCACCAGGCTATCGCCAGGATGAGATGATTTCTTCTTAGAGTCTTAGAGAAAGCTTTCAGCTGATGATTGAGCAATAGATGGTAGTTCGGCTTTTGCTATCATCTATTTAAGAGATATCGCAAAGTTTCGTTGCGGAGAGAATCATGATTTTATCAGCACAGTATTCGATACTCGGCCGGATTGTTGATTCATTAAATAAAGGATATTGCGGGGGAGGAACTGGCAGTGGTGAATGAGATCATCTCTCACGCTGCTGATGTTCTCTATGATTTGAATCTCGACGGTGATCCCTGCGTTTTTCCTGCACTTTATGCAGTTGCCGTATATCCATCTTTTTACGCTGCATTTCTGCGCGCTTACGTTCAAGTTCACGCTTTTGGTGATTCCAGTCGGACTGGTTATTGCGACGCTGTTCAGCGATTCTTTTCCGCTGTTCCAATAGATGTTGCTGTTCACGTTTTTTACGTTCCCATTCAAACTGTTTCTGGCGGTTCTGTTCCCACTGACGACGCTCAGACTCACGTTTTTTACGTTCTAACTCTAAACGGTTTTGGCGTTGTTGATATTCCCAACGTTGACGATCCCGCTCACGTTCATAACGATAGTCATAACTTGAACCATAAACGCGATCATAACGATGGTCGTAGCGATCATCATAAGCGCCATTGTAATAGCCACCATCTTCAGGAAATGCCACACAGCCTACAGCTAAAAATGTCGTAGCTAATGAGAGTATAATCAGTCTTTTAGCCATAAGGTGTATCCTTCTTGTGGCAAGGAGTAGCAAAAACACTCCGAAATATACATGGAAATAGTCAATGACAAGGTCTAAAAAGAAGATTAGCGTATGAATGTTTTTACTGTGTATACAGATGATTAGACTTATATAAGATTATGGTCACGCATGGGCTGACCATGTAGAAAATGTGAAGATTAAAATAAAAGGAAGATGCAATGATGGTTGCTTTTAGCCGAACTTTACAGACCGTGTTAGAAAAAGGTCAAGGTACAGCTGCACGTACTCTGGACCGATTACCCAGTTTTGCACAAAAATCTTTAGTTAGAATTTTAAGATATCCGCATCAGTATCCTGAACTTGATCCCTTAATCCAATGCATGATGGCAGCCCAGTTAAAACGTGGCAGTAATGGCTTTGTGAGTGAAGATATTATCCATGCGCGTAAAAGCTTTGATTTGCAAATGCAGTCCATCAAAGCTAAACCTACACCGGTGAAACAGGTGGAAGATTTACGTTTACCTTTACACAGTGGAACCATTTTCGCGCGACATTACCATCCTGCACCTACTAAAAAATTGCCAATGGTGGTGTATTTTCATGGGGGTGGCTTTGTTGTCGGCAGTCTGGATTCGCATGATGAAGTCTGTCGTTTACTGGCAGTACATGCCAAAGTACAGGTTTTGAGTATTGACTATCCTTTAGCCCCTGAAGCAAGTCCGAATAAACTGATTCAGACCTGTGAAGATGCCTTGGCATGGGTCTATCAAAATAGAAAGCAGCTTAAAATCTTAAAAAATAGGATTTCAGTTGCGGGCGATAGCGCTGGAGGAAATATCAGCACCGTGGTTGCACAACGAGCTGCCCATAAAGTTTATGCACCACAAGCCCAATTACTGCTCTATCCGGCAGTGGATTTTAAAAGCCGTCATCCTTCATTTTATGCCTATAATGAAGGGCTGGTTTTAACCGGTAAAGATGTGGATTTTGTGACCCACTATTATGCAGATACCCATCAGGTTGAACTGGATGATCCGCTCATTTCCCCGACCTATGGCAAGCATGACAAATTACCCCCTACGTTTGTGGTGACTGCTGGTCATGATGTATTACATGATGAAGGGGAAATTTATGCCCATAAATTACGTCATCGCGGTGTGAAGGTGCATTATCAGGAATATAGCGATCAAGCGCATGGTTTTGCCAATCTAACACCCGTGTCTTATCGTGCTAAAAAGTATTTTATTGAAATTAGTAAAAACTATAGAAAGTTTTGGGATAAACACGCTTAGCTGTTTAGCTTAAGAACAAGCTGCAATAAAAGTGTTTCACGTGAAACACTTTTTTATTTTTTCTCAATTTTAGCTTTAGGTAAGGTGAGGCTAAATTCTGGCACGTAAAAACTGTGTAAATAGCGGGCCTGAGAAAAATCAGGGAAAATGTCCTGGGTGTTTTTCCAGCTGGCTTGTTTTAATTTGCTGAGTTTACCGCGAAATTGTGGAGTGAATTGATAGCGTAAACCTTGCCAGGCTTGGTAAATATTGAGCAGCCGTGCAGGTAAATGGTGACTATTCACATAAAACGTCTGACTATGTTTATATTTCTGCAAGTGCAAACTCATTTCTTGCTGTTCAAAGCAAATCTTGCAATACACCACATCATCATGGATGAGCCATTCAAACTGGGCCAGCTGTTTTGGAATTCCCCAAAAGTGTTGACCGTTGACCATCGAACTTTCGGTAGAAACATAAATTTTAGGAATGGAAGACAAGCGCCTTTTACTGATTAAAGGATGATCCAAGATCAGCAATTCATCATATGGACCTACAGGAGAATCATGATAACGAACCAAAATCACCTGTACCACGCGGCCAATCGGAGAGGAAGCAATATAAAAATTCTGATGCTGCTCAATAAATTTGGGTGTTAACCAGTAATTCAAAATAAAAGCATCCCCATGTAAATGCCACGGTGGATAAAGGGAAAAAGTAGTTGTGTTTAATTCTTTGCTCATTGTCATACTCGTTTTATCTCAAAAAGAGAAGCTGTTATATTTATATTGAAAGATTAATATATCGACATTCACAATTACAACTTAACGTAGAAGAGTAAAGAAATGTTAAATAAAGCCTTATTTGCTATTAGTGCTGCATGTATGAGTTTGCAGGTGATGGCTGCAAATACCTTGGTAGAAATGAAAACGTCTATGGGGAATATTGAAATAGAGTTATTTAATGACAAGGCACCTATTTCTGCAAAAAATTTTGAAGCCTATATAAAAGATAACTTTTATAACGGCACTATTTTTCACAGGGTGATTCCCGGCTTTATGATTCAGGGTGGAGGAATGGATGCCAACATGGTAGAGAAACCGACCAAAGCACCCATCCAGAATGAATCTTATAATGGGTTAAAGAATGCACGTGGCACTTTGGCGATGGCACGAACCAACAAGCCCAATTCTGCAACAAGCCAATTTTTTATTAATACGGTAGACAATGACTTTTTAAACAGAAGTCAGATGAATGCCGGTTATGCGGTGTTTGGTAAAGTCACTAAAGGCATGGATGTGGTCGATAAAATCACCCAAGTACCGACTGCAAACTTTGGCATGCATCAAAATGTACCCAAGCAAGCTGTGAAAATTATCAGTGTGAACATTAAAGCAGCAGAAGAGAAAAAGTAATAAAAAATAAAGCAGAAATATTTAATTCATATTTTTGCTTTAAAATTATATGTTTATATTTAAATTAGAATAAAAATGAACCAAAAGAGTGCATAAAAATACAACACTTAATAAAACAATCAGTTAAAAGCACTTGCACGTGTACGAAATTGCCCTATAATGAGCTCATCCCGACGCGATACAGCAAACGAACTTAGCTGAACAAGTTAAGTTGTTAGATGTGTATTGCGTTATATTTTCTACTGACGAGGTAGAAAATAGATCATTAAGAGATTATGAAGAACAACTTGTGTGGATTTTTACTGGTTGAT